>NZ_DASTRI010000022.1:0-8076 GCF_035761305.1 Chitinophaga sp.
GGTACGTTTGGTTTGCTTAAAGGCTACCTGCAGGCTAATGTGAAAGCCCGCGGCATTATCGCTCTGCAGTGTTTTGCTGACGGCATCATCCACCCACAGCGCGGGAATGGGCAGCTTTTTAACATCTTCATCCAGCCAGTGCAGGGCGGTTTGTATATCATCTTTTGAGTTGAAGAAGATTACAGCGCTGGCGCCGTTCTTAGCGGCTTCCATGGCTTTTTTCCGGTACTCTTCCAGCGGGTTGTCGTGCGGGCTCAGCTCCAGGTCCTGTACATCAATGAGCCATATATTATCCGGCTCCTTTACCTGGGGCAGCACATCGCCGGTGGCGGTTTTTTCGGCACTGAAAGGCAGGGCTGTAAACTGCGCCCCGGCGGTAAAGCTTTCCTTATCGATGGTAAGGCGGGTAGCATCGGCCATATCCCTGCCTTCCCGTACTATAAAGGTTTGCAGGTAGCCGCTGTCGCCTTTGGGCAGCAAGCCTTCGGCCTTCATCTGGCCGGCTATATAATCAGCGGCCAGCCGCTCTCCGGGTGTGCCGGTACGGCGGCCTTCCAGGCGGTCGGCGGCCAGGTAGTTCACATGCGCCTGTAAATTGCCCAGGATTTTCCGGTCAGCTTTTTTCTGTGCCGTTAAAGGTAAGGCTGCCAGTAAAAGTAAGGAAAGGAAACAGGTAGTGCTTTTCACAGTTAAAGGAAATTTGTTTAATTACGAAATGCGAATTGAGCAGCGGGTGCCTGGTGTAATGTGCTACCAGAGCACGGCGAAGGCTTCAATTACGAATTATTTAATTACGATTCCGCTAAACGGAACATGAGCTCCTTTGAAAATAATTATGAATGCGAATAATTATCAATTACGAATTACGAATTGGCCAGCGTGAGCCTGGCAGCGTGTACCAGCAAGGCGCTGTGCCAACAATTCGTAATTGAATAATTCGTAATTCAAAAATTCTTTCCCCGGGGTGCAATTATTACACCAAATTTCCAATTTCCACCTATTTTTGCCGGGTTCAAAAAACCAATCATACCCAAACGTAAACAATATGTCAGTAATTAAAAACACGCCTTTTACCCCAAAACATGTGGCACTGGGGGCCAAAATGGTGCCTTTTGCCGGTTACAACATGCCGGTTTCCTACACCGGTATTAATGAAGAGCACCAGGCCGTACGCACCAATGCCGGCGTATTTGATGTAAGCCACATGGGCGAGTTTATATTAAAAGGGCCCGATGCGCTGGACCTTATTCAGCGCGTTACCAGTAACGATGCCTCCAGGCTAACTGCCGGCAAGGCCCAGTACAGCTGTTTGCCCAACGCCACCGGCGGCATTGTAGACGACCTGCTGGTATATTGTATTGAAGAAAATAAGGCGTACATGCTCGTGGTAAACGCCAGCAATATAGAAAAAGACTGGGAATGGATCAGCAGGCACAACACCAAAGGCGTGGAAATGCACAACATTTCCGACAAAACCTGCCTGCTGGCAATACAAGGCCCTAATGCCGCCAGCATATTGCAGCCGCTTACAGATATTGATATTGTAAACCTGAAATATTACACCTTTGCCAAAGGCACCTTTGCCGGGGTATCTAATGTGCTTATCAGCGCTACGGGCTACACCGGCGCCGGCGGCATAGAAATCTATTTTGAAGATAAGGACGGCGCTGCCGATAAGGTATGGGACGCCATTTTTGCCGCCGGCAGCGCTAAAGGATTGAAGCCTATTGGCCTGGGCGCCCGTGATACCCTGCGCCTGGAAATGGGCTTTTGCCTGTACGGCAACGATATTGACGACCGCACCTCCCCGCTGGAAGCAGGCCTGGGATGGATCACCAAGTTTACCAAAGACTTTACTGCCCGCGACATTCTTGAAAAGCAAAAGGCAGCTGGCGTTGCACAAAAGCTGGTGGGCTTTGAAATGATAGACAAGGGTATTCCCCGCCATGATTACGAGATCCGTAATGCGGCCGGCGAAGTAATAGGCCGGGTAACCTCCGGTACCCAATCACCCTCCCTGCAAAAGGCCATTGGCCTGGGATATGTAAAAACACCCTATGCAGCGCTGGATAGCGAAATTTATATCAGTGTACGGGACAGGCAGCTGAAAGCCAGGGTGGTAAAAGTGCCGTTCCTGGGTTAGCAGCGGATCTTTGGTCATTAGCTTCCGGCAAAAAAGATTATAGAAATGTGCCTGCAGGCCATTATCTTAGCTAACCGCCAACATTAAATGCTAACGGCTAAAAGCATAACCATATCTATGCCTACGATCCATCTGACCACCGTTATTTACGCTCCCATGGAAAGGGTTTTTAACCTTAGCCGGAGTATTACGCTGCATAAGCGCAGCATGGCCCATTTGCAGGAAGAGGCAATCAAAGGCCGCCTGAACGGGCTGATAGAAAAAAATGAAACTGTAACCTGGCGCGCCCGTCATTTAGGTAAAACACGGACCTTAACCACCCGTATTACCGATATGCGCAGCCCGGAGTACTTTTGCGATGAAATGGAAGCGGGGGATTTTAAGTACATGCGCCATGAACATCATTTCAAGGCCATTGACAATGCTACCGTTTCCATAGACATCATGGATTTTGAAGCTCCCTACGGGAAGCTTGGCAGGCTGTTTACCAGATTATACCTGCATAACTACATGAGCCGCCTGCTGCAGCAACGTAACCGGGTAATAAAGGAATACGCGGAAACGGAAAAGTGGCGGGTCATCCTGGATTAATTAACAACCGGAAAAATAAGTGAATGACAGCACCGCAACGGCCCTCACTGGAAGTATGCCTATCACCGGCATTATTACATTTATACGATGTGAAGAACAGTATTGTAGTGATCATTGATGTGTTAAGGGCCACCTCTACCATCTGCACCGCATTGTATAACGGCGCTGCCAAAATAATACCCGTAGCCTCCGTGGAAGAGTGCGTGCACATAGGCCGGCAGCTGGGCGCCATTACTGCGGGCGAGCGCGACGGCAAAATTGCCCCGGGCCTGGAATACGGCAACTCCCCCTTTGAATATCCCCGGGACTTTATTGCCGGCAAAACACTGGTGCTTACCACTACCAACGGCACCAAGCTGCTGCACATGGCTAAAGATGCTATACAGATCATTACCGGCTCTTTCCCGAATATTTCTGCTGTTTGCGATTACCTGGCCGCACAGGGGCAAAACGTGATATTGGGCTGTGCTGCCTGGAAAGACCGGATAAATATGGAAGATACGCTGTTTGCGGGCGCTGTGGTGAGCCGCATTCAGCAACATTTTAACGTGAACTGCGACTCGGCCCTGGCAGCCTTCACCCTTTACCAGGCGGCCCGGCACGACCTGTTCGGCTATATGCGGCAAGCTTCCCATTTTCAGCGCCTCTCCCGCTACGGCCTGGAAAAGGACATCCGCTACTGCCTTACGCCGGACAGCGCCAATGTGCTGCCGCTGCTGAAGAATGGAGAACTGGTTGCTGCGCAATAATTAACTAATTCGTAATTGACATGCTAAGCATCTGCACCACCTGCGGCGTTCAATACGACGCTGCCGCCCAGCCGCCGGCCCATTGCCCGGTATGCGAAGACGACCGCCAGTACGTAAACCCCACTGGCCAGTCCTGGACCACTCTTGAGCAGGTGAGCCGGCACCACCGCAATATTTTTGAAAAGGTGGCGCCTGACCTGTATGCCATTTATACCACGCCGTCTTTTGCCATTGGGCAGCGCGCCCACCTGCTGATAACGCCCGGCGGCAATATCCTCTGGGACTGCATTACCAACCTGGACGCCACTACTATAGATATTATTAACCACCTGGGCGGCATTAAGGCCATTGCCATTTCGCACCCGCATTATTTTTCCACCATAGTGGAGTGGAGCCATGCCTTTAACCATGCGCCGGTATATGTGCATGCCCTGGATGCACAGTGGCTGGGCCGCCATGACCCGGTGATACGCCTGTGGGAAGGTGCGGCGCAGCCCTTATGGGATGGTATAAAGCTGGTGCTGTGCGGCGGCCATTTTCCCGGGGCTAACATCCTGCACTGGCCGGGCGGGCATAATGGCCGGGGCGTAATGCTGGCAGGCGATGTGGTACAGGTGTCGCCGGACCGCAAAACCGTATCTTTTATGTACAGCTATCCCAACCTGGTACCCTTGCCTGAAAAGGATATACTGCATATACAGGCAGTGCTGCAGCCGCTTGGCTATGAAGCAATATATGGCGCCTTCGGGCGGAATATTACCGCCGGCGGGCAGCAGGCGGTTGATTTTTCCATCCGCCGCTATCTACGCATATACGAATAACAGCGTATAAGCGTAAAAGGTGCAGGCATTCGTGATAATAGCGGCAGCCGGTCACGGGCGCCGGGGTAAATTTGCCAATACCGCAGCACCGCTGCGCCCGTTTTGCCGGAGCCCTTTTCAATAGTGCGTTCCATGGGTTAACCGCTCCTGCGGGGGAACCACACCTTTCTCTATTCCAAAAATTCTGCTTACTTTTGTGGATTGCCTTTTAATGAACTGCTAAAGATTTTAGTTTCAAAAAAGCCTGGAAAATATGTCACTACCCCAGTTATTGAAATACGTTTATAATAACGGCACTGATGAAGTGATCCGCAGGGGGAAACGTATATTCGCTACTGGCGGGGTAGAGCTCCTGGAGGCAGACCCGGTGCTGAAATCAGCCGCTTTCCGCGTAAAAAGTGATACGCACGCCAACTACTACAAAGTTACCATCAACAAATACCACGAAATTTCCGGCATGTCTGTGCGCTGCCAGTGCCCCTATAACCTGGGTGACATTTGCCGCCATGAAGCCGCTGCCTTGTTTCAGCTGCAGGAAATGCTGGACAAGAACCATTTTGACAGTTACGAAACGCATTATAATCAGCAGCACACGCTGATAAAAATGAAGTCTATCGACCTCAAAACCATTAAGCTGCTTACTTCCCCGGCCATTTTTGCAGATGCGGAAAAAATATTGCGCCATCATAAGGTGAGCATCCGCAGCGCCAAAGATGAAAAGGTAGAAGGGGTGCTGAAGCTGGAGGGAAAAGAATACCCGCTTATCCTGCAGCGCAATGAGGAACGGCATTTTGATACGCATTGCATCTGCGATGAAACCGAGCACCCGCTGTGCAAGCATAAAACAGCCTTTTTCCTGCAGCTGCTGAATGCCAACGGGCCTTTTTATTTTGATACCCTGCGTAACTGGGACAAGGAAAAGAACAAGCTGCTGGCCATGTACGGCTACTCGCTGACCGATAACCTGGATGGCAAGTTCGCATTTTCTTATATGGATGGTAAGCCCTTTCTGCGTGTGCTGGACCCCAGCATTAAGCGTGTGGAAAGCCCGGTTACGGGCCGCGCACAGCAGGCTCCACCACCCCCTCCGCCGGATATTATCGTTACACAGCGTGTAGGCGTGGTGTTTAACGCCAATGAGCAGCTATATCCCTTTTTCCGGATAGACCTGGTGAGCGGAGAGGTAAATGAGGAGCAAACCGGCTTTGTGTCGCTGGTGAACAAGCTGGACCTTACCAAGTACATTGATTTTTACCAGTATAAAGAGCAGGACCGCGAACTGATTTCTCCGGTGCGTAAAGTGCAGGCAGGAGAGGTAAGCAAGTACCTGAGCAAAAACTCGCCCTTTGCCGGCATATGGGAAAATATTACGCACGATAATGCAGAGGAGCTGCCTACGGAAACCAAAGAGCTGATGCTGGAATACCTGCATCCTAAATTGGCCAAGCTGTTTCCCCAGCTGGCAGAGCATGGCCTGCTGTTCCTGCTGCCTGGCCGGCAGCTGTTTAAAACCCGCAACATACAGCCGGTACAGCTGGCCGGCAGCCGCCTGCAGCCGGTATTTAAAACCCATACCGGCGAAAAGGAGGTGGAGATTACCTGTTATGTGAACATAGAAGGTGAGCTGGTGAATGTAACGGAAAATGAATGGGAAAGCCCGCTGCTGTTCCTGCACAAGGGAATGCTGCACCTGTTTGAAAATCCGCAGGATGCGCTGCATGTTGAGCTGTTCCGCAATAACGGCCGTTTACGTATACCCGTAGCCGAATGGCCGGTGTACCTGAAAGATTACCTGCTGCCGTTAAGCCGGCAGTATGATATACAGTTTGATGCATCCCTGCTGGCAGAGGTAGATGATATTTTACCGGAAAACCACGTGTACCTGAAAGAGATGGGGGAAACCTTCATTATCCAGCCGGGCTTTGCCTATCACGGGCATGAGGTGGAGTGGAACGATGAAACCCGCATTACGGTGCAGGAAGGCAATAAGGTGCTGATCATTCACCGTAACAAGGCGGCGGAAACGCAGTTTATAGAAAGCATCCGCGCGCTGCATACTAATTTCAGTCAGCCCAGCAACAACAACTACTTTTACCTGCGCTCCAAAGAAGCGTTAAAGAACAGCTGGTTCTTCCTGTTCTTTGATACGCTGAAAGAAATGAATGTGCGCGTATTTGGCTTTGACGGCCTGCGCAACTTCAGGTTCAGCTCTCATAAACCGGTCACCAACCTGCAGATCAGCTCCGGTATAGACTGGTTTGATGCGCAGATAGAGGTGCTGTACGGCGATCAGCGTGTAAGCATTAAGGATATTAAGCAGGCGCTGGCCAACAAGCAAAACTATGTGCAGCTGGCAGACGGGTCCCTGGGCCTGCTGCCGGAGGAATGGCTACGCAAGTACTCCCTGCTGTTTAAAATAGGCGAAGAAAAGGATAAAGGGCTGAAGCTCAGCAAATACAACTTCAGCGTTATAGACGAGCTGTATGAGTTTATTGATGATGAAGCCATTGTTATTGAGCTGGAGCAGAAGCGTAAAAAGCTGCTGCAGTTTGATGAGATCCGCAACATTACCCTGCCGCATAACCTGAATGCGCACCTGCGCCCTTACCAGGAAAGCGGTTTCCAGTGGCTCAATTACCTGGATGAGGTGAAATGGGGCGGCATACTGGCAGATGACATGGGTTTGGGTAAAACCATACAGGCGCTTACGTTTGTGCAGCATTATAAGAACAAGCATAACGATAAATGCCTGGCGCTGGTGGTATGCCCTACTACGCTGATCTATAACTGGGAAAACGAAATAAAGAAGTTCACTCCCACCATGCGCTACCATATCCATCACGGTCCCGCGCGGCAAAAGAACCCTGAAGAGCTGCAGAAGGTGGACATTATTATTACCACTTACGGCACCCTGCGCAGCGATGTGCAGCTGCTGATGAAAATGGAGTTCGACTATGTGATACTGGATGAATCCCAGGCCATCAAGAACCCGCAAAGCAAGGTTACCAAAGCTGCGCAGCTGCTGCACACCCGCAACCGGCTGGCATTGAGCGGTACGCCTATGCAGAACAATACATTTGATATTTATGCGCAGATGAACTTCCTGAACCCGGGTATGCTGGGCAGTGTAGACTTTTTCAGGAATGAATTTGCCACACCCATAGATAAGTTCCAGGATGAGGAGCGTAAAGACCATTTACGCAAGCTCATTTATCCCTTTATATTACGCCGCACCAAGGAGCAGGTAGCCAAAGAGCTGCCGGAAAAGATAGAAACCGTGATCTTTTGTGAAATGGATGCGGAGCAGCGGCATATTTACGATGCTTACCGCAACACCTACCGTTCTAAAATACTGGGCGTAATAGAAGACCAGGGTATGGAGCGCTCACAGCTTACCATTTTACAGGGGTTGATGAAGCTGCGGCAGATCTGCGACTCGCCGGCCATCCTCAATGAGTCGGAGCAATATCCTAACCACTCTGTAAAGCTGCATGAGCTTACCAGGGAAATGTCGGAGAACATCAGCAACCATAAGGTGTTAATATTCTCCCAGTTCCTGGGTATGCTGGCTCTTATAAAAGAACGCCTGCAGCACCTGAAAATACCATTTGAGTATTTTGACGGCAGCACCAGCACCACGGAAAGAGAGCGCGCTATCCAGAACTTCCAGAATAATGAGGAATGCCGTGTGTTCCTGATTTCCCTGAAAGCGGGCGGTGTTGGTTTGAACCTTACTGCCGCCGACTATGTATACATTGTAGATCCCTGGTGG
>NZ_DASTRI010000023.1:0-56717 GCF_035761305.1 Chitinophaga sp.
GTGCAGTACAATATGCTAAAAACAGCATTCGATAAGGTGTACGGCAAAACCCGGCTGAACGACGACCTGGCGCTGGTAAGCTATTATATTGAGAACGGCGATTACTGGAAGGTAGACAACATTACTATCGGCTATAATTTCAATACCAGCCGGCTGCGTTACATTCAAAATGCCCGTGTATATGTAGCTGCCCTGAACCTGGCTACCATTACCGGCTATAAAGGAATAGACCCGGAGGTGAACCGTACCGGCCTGGCGCCCGGTGACGATGAGCGGGACAAATACCCTACCACCCGCACCTTTACCCTGGGCGTAAACCTTATTTTTTAAAGCTTAAACAGCAGTTGTTATGGAAAACAGGCATTACACATATATGGGACTGGTTACCGCAGCCATGCTTTTATTTGCCGGCAGCGCGTGCACCAAGCTCGATCCTGAAACCTTTTCAGAAATAGTAGAGGAAAATATTGTGTACAAAGAGGCTGATACGGCCGCTATTATTGCACAGGCCTATAGCCCGTTACGGCCGGTAATGGCAGACTGGATGGGATTGTTTGACCTGGAAGAGGAAAGCGCCGACGAGATCATAACCCCCGCACGCCCCAACGGCTGGTACGATGGCGGCACCTACCAGCGTATGCACCGCCATACCTGGACATCGCTGCAGGAACAGCCAAGCGCTTTATGGGGGCGGGTGTACAACGGCGTTGCAAACACCAACCGCGCCATATGGTTAATTGAATCAGGCACCCTGCCTGTGCAGGAAGCCAAAGGCAGCCTGCTGGCGGAGCTGAAAGCCTTACGCGCTTACTACTATTATCTTTTATGCGACAACTTCGGCAATGTGCCGCTGGTAACAGACTACCAGGATCTTTCTGTTCCCAAACAAAGCAAGCGGCAGGAGGTGTATGATTTTATTGTAAAGGAGCTGAACGATAATATGGCGCAGCTGCGCGAATCAGCCGGCACCGGTATGTATGGCCGCTTTAATAAATGGGCAGCCAAAACACTGCTGGCAAAAATGTACCTGAATGCAGGCGTGTACACCGGCACTGCCGCATGGGCGCAATGCCTGCAGCAATGTAACGATGTAATACAGGCTGCGGGTGAAGCAGGGTACATGCTGGAGCCCAAGTACCGCGATAACTTCAAGACCAATAATGAAACTTCCCGGGAGCTGATCTTCACCATTCCTTATGATGAGATCAATGCGCCGGGGTTTATTATTCATATGAAAACCCTGGACCCTTTAAGCCAGCAGGTGTTTCGCATGGAAGCGCAGCCCTGGGGCGGCAACTGTGCGGTGCCGCAGTTTATTGACACCTATGATGCTGCTGATACGCGCCTGCAGGACACCTGGCTGCAAGGGCCGCAGAAAACGCCGGCCGGCGTGGAGGTGATCAATTATGTAAAATTTGTGGAGAGCATTGAAAAAAGTAAATCCAATGAGGGGTACCGCATTGGCAAGTACGAGATAAGGGTGGGCGCCAAAGGCTCGCTGAGCAACGATTTCCCGGTGTTCCGCTATGCAGATGTGCTGATGATGAAGGCCGAATGCCTGCTGCGCACCGGCCAGGCAGCTGAGGCTGCGGCACTGGTAACACAGGTGCGGCAGCGCGCCTTTGCAGCCACTGACCCGGCTAAGGCTACCGTTACGGCAACAGCGCTGCAGCAGGGCAGCCGCTACCAGTATGGTTATTGGGATAACGGGCAAGTAACGGAGCTGCAGGGCGGCGCCGACATTCCATACGGCCGTTTCCTGGATGAGCTGGGTTGGGAATTTGCAGCAGAGGGCCATCGCCGGCAGGACCTGATCCGTTTTGGCGTGTTTACCACTAAAAAATGGTTCCAGCACCGGCCTAATGGAGATAACCGTAAACTGTTTTTTATACCGCAGGAAGAGATGAACAAGAACCCGAACCTGGTGCAGAACCCGTAGTGCCTTTATCATCATCCGTTGGCAGGGAGCTGCCGGCGCACACAAAACCGGCAATGTGCCATTGACGTCAGCTGGCCTGGAGCTGGACCACCGCCATACTGGTCAGTGTTCACGAATGCCCTGTAACAGCCCGCCGTAATTTATTATGGCGGGCGTTTTTAATATATAACAGCGGGCTTTTATTCCTTAAAAATACCTTTTGGAATTGCAGGTAAAACCCTTATTTTTGCATCCCTGAATTAAGATTTCAACCGGAGAAGTGCAGGAGTGGTTGAACTGGCACGCCTGGAAAGTGTGTAAACTCGAAAGGGTTTCAAGGGTTCGAATCCCTTCTTCTCCGCAAATATTTTATTTTCAATGAATTATGGCTTGTATATAAACTATACAGGCTATTTTTTTGTGTTAACCCTCCATAACTAAGTAACCCATCTTCTCTAACTGGTAACCTCTCAATTCATTTAAAACTAATTAGTTATGTAATTTCTTAAACTTTAGCTTCATTCTGAATATACAAGTCTAAAATCAATAAAAAAAGTCAATCACCTATATATTTTCGGATTTCAGTTGGTTCGCAAAAGAGTTGAAATTACGACAGGCATTTATGTTAAGGCTATTAATTGGAATGGAAAACGGCAGATAACATTGCACAAAGAACCGGACAGTGATTTAAATAATACTAAACTGGAACAACTAAGAAAATCCTTTAAAATATCTATAAAAACCTTGTTAAAAACGGCATAACCTACAACGCGGAATTTATAACGAACCGAATGATAGGTAACAGTGCTGAACATAGAACATTACTGGAAATAATCAAAAATCATAACCATCTTTGAACTCATAGGGGAATATGGCCGACTACACAAAAACAGGGGCATAAAGTCCAGTACACAATTTTCTTTCAGAATGATTGCCCTGCATCAACCTATCAATCCGCCAAAGAAAGTGTGTATAATGGACTGTAATTACATAAAAACAAACAGATGGAGGGTTTACTCCATCTGTTTGTATGAGGATTTAATATACTGTTATTTAGTCCATGTGCGATACAGAAGCCGGTACTTGTTAAGGGTATCGAAATCAAGAAAGAAACGAAATGTGATACACTCTAATCCACTATCCAAATCATTAGGCACCAGGTAATGGACATCTACCTTTTTTTCCCAATTCCACATATAATGATATGGATTGACACCTTCAAGCATATTACCATGTGCCACACTACCAATGCCAAAGATTTTATCTAGATAATCAACGAGGGAATATCCCGTATGATCATGTGGAAAAACTTTTATTGAGTTTATTTTTTTATCATCTTTGGTCGAAAAATAGATATATCGTGCTGAAAAGCTATCGCCAAACCCATTCTCAATACAGCTGGCATCACCTGAAAATCTATGCCAGTATTCCGCAGCAGGACCAGGCACAAACATTTTCTTATCGGCGGCATTGAATGGTTCATGATCGGGAAGGTTTATAATGTCCTCACCCAATTTGATTGAATCAATACCAAGTGGTTGCAATAACATTTTTAGCTATTTTTTACTAATATAAACAAACGTATTAACAGTCGCGACCCCTAAACTTCAGTGTCTTATATTGGGTGCCATCTTTGAGTGAAAAAGATGATGGGTCGAGATTAACACGAGCCGGATTTGCAGTAGGGGCATAGTCCCAATCATTGCGCAATAGGTCATTCAATGCCTCAATATGCGTTTTTGAAGTGCTGTCTTAGTTTGGCTTGAAGTGAAGCGCTATTTATCACCATTGAAGGTGTAATTTCCGGATTGGCAATTACTATCGCACTAAGAACCCCCGCAGTGGCCTGCTCGGCATCTGTAGCAGCTAATGTAGACATACCTTGTGCTATATTGGCTTGAATAATAGAACCGTCAAAGGTAATATATGGTAAACCCACCTCAATTGGGCCAACGTTTATAAATAATACTGACCATTACCAGCTCTATTATATAAACCAAATTTATAATCTACGATAACGGCACTTTGCCAATTACCTTGCCGAATGAAATTGTATGAAGCGCTGCAAGGGATATTTAAGACATCTGCTTCAGCGGCGGGAGCTGCTGATGGCAATTCAACATTAACAAAAGGATCAGGATTTGTACCTCCTGGTGGTGGAGTAGGCGGATTAGTCGGATCAGTAGGGGGTGTTGGAGGCGTTGGATCATCCGGTGTTTCAATACATGTAACACTGGTAGGCTCGCTACCATTCGGTGACCACATGGTACCTGGGCATAATCCACCAGCCGTAGTATGAGGTGCACAATCTTGACTGCCTTCTGTAGCTGTAACCTCTACTTGATTGCCTGAACAAATTCTGCTCCAAAAGCACCTGTACCTCGTAAAACACTCAAGATTTTCTGTGGTTGGACTTCTATGTCCATAATCTTTTGATGATGTACCGTCTTTATACTTCAAAAAATAACGTTTGCCATTAGCCTTTTCCTGAAGCAATACACCACTCCAACCTACCTTGCTACTTGATACGTTCTGAATATAGAGGCCAATAGATAGATCAATTGACCCATCAATGATTCTGCCTATTAAGTAAGGAGAATTACCTGATTGAACAATTGCATTCTTTACGTGGGAATGAGTTAACAACATAATAGGGTATATGTCAACAAACTTTTAATTTTTGAAAGGTATAGTTTTCAAAACTATTGTCCCTCATTTCTGCTAGACGGAACAAATATATAAAAGCAACTGAACTTTAAAACTATTTTTCAAGATTCAGGTTAATAAGAAGGGGCATGTTGTCAATGCCCCTCTTAGTTTCATTATATTGTTATTATTCCTGCCACGGCGACTGCCGGATAGCATCACAAAAATCTTTTCTTTGATAGCCGGGGATCATACAGGCACAAATGTCTGCATTAATGCTGCCATAGGTGGTATGTGGTTTATGTTTAAAGCCATCAAAGAAAGCCGGGATAATTTGCTTCTTAAACCCGTTGCGCGGAAATTGCCTGGTTATTTCTTCGCGGTAATTTGCCGGTAATTTGTCGTAACCCCGGCCTACTACATCCAACGCAACGCCATAGTTCAGTAATGCTACTTCCGGTTCTTTATACTCCGCAATGCCGGGCGACGTGTGAAGCGCAATGGCATCCCAAACCAGCTGAAGCATTTGGGGTGACACACCGTAGCTTTTAAGGAAATCGCGTGCTGCATTGGCGCCATCCACTTCAAATCTTTTATCCTCACTACGGTAATGCGGTGTTAAACCTAAGTCGTGAAACACTGCGCTCACATATAAAAGCTCCGGATCGTACCGGGTATTGTTTTGCTGCCCTTCCAGGGCAGCGAAAAGAAACGTCCTTAATGAATGGTTGTACAAAAGGTCGGAGCCATGTTCGCGCAGCAATTCAGTTGCCTGACCTGCAATTGCGCTGTCTGGTATTTTAATTCCGGCGATCACTTTACCTGTTGCCATGTTTTTCCTTTTATGAGTAAACGGATGTTTTAGATTGCTTCTGTTTTAGTAGAAATGCCTACCCGGTTTAAAAAGTTCATGTGGCAAATGCAGATGATAATATCAGTTATCCCTTGTTCTGTAAAATAGGATCTGAGATTTTCATATGCATCGTTTGAAAGACCATGAAAAAAAATATTGGTTATTTCGTCCGTTACCTGCAGAACAGCCCGTTCAACGGCGGTAAACAGCGGACTTTCCTGCCATGCAGACAGCGCGAATATCCGGCGGGGCGTTTCCCCGTTTTTCAGCGCTTCCTGTGTATGATAGTCAATACAAAAAGCACACTTGTTGATTTGCGAAACCCGGATTTTGATAATTTCCAGCAGGCTTTTGGGTACTGTTGATTCGTATAAGCGTTTGTCTATTTTCGATACCAGGTCCCAGTATAAAGGTTCCTCCTTCCATACATCAAGGCGATGTTTAATAACTTTAGCCATAAAGTTCGTTTGTTTTGTTTCGGCAAAGTTCGAAAACATACATCCCGCATCGCTTAAACCTGTTTAAGAAAGATACTTTTTCCTGATTTCACTCAGGTATTCTGGTGTGAAACCCAGAAAAGAAGCAAGCAGGTATTGAGGCACACGTTGCGTAAACGCAGGAAAATGTTGTAAAAAATGCTGGTATAACTCCTCTTTCGAAAACTCAAAAAGAAATCTAAATCTCATTTGGCACGCAGCATATGCCCGCTGGAACACCAGGTGAAAATATGCATGGAGTTCAGGCATTTGTTTGAAAAGCGCTTGCTGACGATCAGCTGTAATAGACAGCACTTCTATATTTTCTATGGCACGAATGGAAAATTGCGCGGGAGCGCCTTGCTGGAAAGCTGTAAAATCTGAAGTCCACCAGTCTTCCAACGCAAAGTCAATCGTTTGTTCAGTTCCATTTTGCCTGAGATAGTATAAATGAACGCAGCCTTTTATAATAAAAAACTTTTCGTAGCACCGGTGTCCCTCTGTCAGCAACAGCTCTTTCTTTTTATATTTTTTATGCTCAAAGAAAGATTCCGGCAAACCGGCCTCACTTACATGAATTGTGCTGACTTTTTCTATGTGATCTATAAGGTGTTGTATCATTACCAATGCATTTGCCGCCCAACAAAATTATTACAATTTGGAATGCGGACTGATGGGCAAAAAAATTCCGACCGTTTTGCCGGGCTAAATCGTCAAAAGATAAATTTAAACAACATGCAAAATCTAAAAGACAAAGTAGCCGTTGTATTTGCCGCATCCGGTGATATTGCGGGAGCAGTTGCACGGTCGTTTTCACAGCACGGGGCAAAGGTGTATGTTACCGCCCGGAACCTCAATGCCGTAAATGTATTGGCCGGGGAGATCAGGGCCAGCGGCGGACACGCGGAAGCTGCCAAAGTAAACGCATTGAACGAGATGGAAATTGATACCTTTTTAAAGAAGGTGGCATCGGACAACGGCAGGCTGGATGTGATATTCAACGGCATCGGGGTTGATTATAGCGAAATGGGGGGCCGCCCGCCTACAACAGCGGCAACTTTTGAACAATTTATGGCCCCCATGGAAAAGATCTGCGGATCGCAATTCCTTACTTCAAGGGTAGCGGCGAAGTATATGATGCAAACCCAATCGGAGGGCACTATCCTGCTGCTCACAGCTGCATTATCCAGGTCAAAGCTTCCCAACCTGGCGGGTATTACGGCCGCCAGCGCAGCGGTAGAAGGGTTAACCCGGGTAATGGCGGCCGAATGGGGAGGCAATGGAATAAAAGTGATCTGTATCTGCGCCGGCGCACTGATGGAAACAAGGCGGATTTCCGGATGGATAGATGCTGCCGCAAAACATCTCGAAATGCCCACGGAACAGCTGGTGGCGCAGTACAAGGCCTTTGACATATTAAAAACAAGTCCCACACTGAAACAGGTGGGTGAAACCGCTGCTTTTCTCGCCTCTGAAACGGGGGTAGCTTTCAACAGTCATATTGTGGATGTGGATTGCGGTAAGCTGAATATTTTGTAGCACATAACCTTTCTTATGGTACATTAGCGGTTGCGGCCCCCTGGTGGAGGGCTGCAACCTCATTTTTATTAATGAATTGAATGGAAAGAGAAGATATCCTCCAATCGGCCATAGCCGGCGATGTAAATGCATTCCAAACACTGTTTGCCGAATTTCAAAACCAATTGAAATCGTACCTGTACCGTTTGCTCACCGACCGGGATGATGTAGATGACCTTACCCATGATACTTTTATCAAGGCGTTTACCAATATATCTACCTTCAACCAGGCGTCTTCGCTGAAAACCTGGGTATTCAGGATAGCCACCAACCTTGCTTATGATCATTTAAGAAAACTAAAAAGATGGCGGCCGGATGCCCAGGACCGGGCCGCAGACCTGGCCATAAGTTCAGAGGAGATCAGGCAGGTCTTTTGGATGGTTCACGATACGTCGCCTGCGGGGGCTTACGAAATGAGAGAGCATATCGACTACTGTTTCACCTGTATTTCAAAGACGCTGCCCATAGAAAACCAGGTAGCGCTGATCTTAAAGAATATCTATGATTTCCAGGTAAAGGAAATTGGTCTTATTCTCGAAAAAACAGAAGGCGTGGTAAAACACCTGTTGAACGATGCCCGGAATACAATGACAGATATTTTCGAGCACAGGTGCGCGTTAATCAACAAGAACGGCGTTTGCCACCAATGCAGCCATATAAATGAAATTTTCAACCCTAAACAAAATCAGCAGGAAGCGCTGATGAAGCTGGAGCTGGTAAAAGCCTCAAAGAAATATAACAGGGAGCAGCTTTTTACGCTGCGCACATTATTGGCAAAAGCAATCGATCCCCTGCACGCTGCAGGCACCGACTTTCACGAAGAAATTATGAGATGCCTTAGAACGGCCATTGGTGAAAAAAGTGATTTTTTTGAGCGGAAACCGGGTAAAGACCGCAATAGCAGCTAATTCACAAGTATTTCATCTGCAAACAGCCATGCTTTCTGCCCTTTAGCTGCATGCCAGCCCGGCAGCTTCGGCAGCGGTTTTGCAACAATCTTGATATAGCCCAGGTTCGTGGTTTGGAAGGGGCAATCTATGCGAATGCTGCCGGGAGGCTCGCTCTTACCGGGCATTGGCGGCCTGCACCTGTTAAGGAGCCGCAATTGCGCAGGGCTGCTGCCGCCCCATACCTCTACCATGGCGGGCGGAAACACCCAGCCGCCGGTATTCCGCAGCATAGAGAGTGTGACGTTCTTTACGGGCTGCGGCTCCCTGAAGGTGAGCAACAGCTCCATGGCGCCGTTCTGGTAGCCCAGCCACTTGCCGTTGCCGTAATCCATATCGCCCTTTTCCATATCCACCAGCGTTTGCCCGCCGTTGCCGCTGTATTTGGGCGCGGGTGCGGTTAGCAGCACAATGCTGTCGGGTTTATAGGTGGTTTTATAAAAGCTGAACTCCGCTACATCACTGCCATACCAGCCGGCTTTGTAAGCTTTTGCGCGGATAACAGCGCTGCTGTCCAGCTGCATGCCTGGCCGGAACACGTTGGAGTGAATGCTGTCGGGCATAGAACCATCGGTAGTGTAACGGATCTCCGCACCGCGTACGGGATGTTTTAGCTGGATGGTTGTTACGCCGGAAAATATAGGCGTGTAGTTGTCTGCCAGGGGCTGGGTTAGTTTCAGCGGCTCGCCGCCATCGTCCGTAAAACCTTTTATAAAGGCAATTTGCCGGTGCTGCTTTGCCAGGCTGTCAAGCTCTTTACCCGTGAGGTGAGTGTTCCAAAGGTATAGCTCGCGCAGACTTTTACTTTTCAGCAGCGGCTGCAATTGCGTATAGCTTACGGGGGTGCCGCTGATGGCCAGGGATTGCAGGTGCGGCAATGCGGCCAGCTCGGATAATGTATTGCCTTGTATGGAGCTGAAATCCAGGTTCAGCCGCCGCAGCTGCTCAAACTGCAGGATGGTCCTCATGTCTTCATCCTTCACCGGCATCTTTTGCAGGTGCAGCTCTACAATCTGTTTCTTCAGCGGCAGCAGCTCTTCCAGCGCTTTGGCGGTATATTTATCCCTGTTATAGAAGTTGACCACCAGCGCCGGGGAACTCATGGCAACGGGGTAAATAACGCGGTAATTGTTATTGAGCTGCCGGATGGTTTTTTCATCTGCCGCGGCAAAGTCGTAAACAGGCGCGGAAGCGCCGGCAGCGGGCTGCAACCGCTCGGCAGCAAGCAGCCGCAGGCTGTCTGTAGCCGCCAGGGATATAACCGCTTTATCAAATGGCGCTCCTGCTTTCACCCAGTAATACAGCAGCTGCATTTCCTCTGCGGTCAATTGCGGCTTGCCATCCGGGGGCATATGTTTCTTTTCAGCTGCCGGCAGGTGAATGCGCTGCAGCAGCAGGCTTAGTTCCGGTGCGCCGGAAACCCATAACGGGCCGGTTTTTCCGCCGGCCAATAATTTTTCCCGCGTGGTCATTACCAGGCCTCCTTTGGCTTTGGAAGCGTTGTGACAGCCGAAACATTTTTCTTCCAGCACCGGCTTTACCAGGTGCTCATATACCATTGCTTTGTTCAGCGGTACTGCTACCGGCGTGCGTACAGGCGTTACCGGCGCCAGCAGAAAATTATCGCCGTGCGTGATGCCTGCGCCCAGGTGCCCTGCCAGCAGCAGGCAAACGGCGGTGAGCACTGCGCCGGCCTTTGACAGCAGCTGCTTTTGCATACGCCGCTGCTTGTACCAGCACAGTAATGAAGACAAGGCCACGATGCCTGTGCCGGTCCATTTATGCCAGCTTAGCGCCTCACTTTCGTACCCGCCTTCCCGTGAGAGGAACAGGCCCATGATCACCGTAAGGGCGGCTGTTAATGCGCCTGCCAGCAGCACGTCACCGGCAATGTCTTTCATGCGGGGAGTAAATTCAAGGAACGCTGCCAGTAACAGCAGCACAATAGGAAAGTGCAGCAGCAGCGGGTGCATGCGCCCAAGTACCTGCAGCCATGCCGGTATTACGATCCGTTGTTCAAATACGAGAAAAAAGAGAATGAAAATATCCGCGGCAAATAACAAGTTAATAGCCACACGCCTGAGTTGCTGCATCTATGGTTTGTTTACTAAGCAAGAATGTCCTTCACTACGGTACCCGCTACATCGGTTAAGCGGTAGCGCCTTCCCAGGTGTTTGTATGTCAGCTGCTCGTGGTTCAGGCCCATGAGGTGCAGGATGGTGGCATGAAAATCATGCACATGCACCGGGTTTCTTGTAATGTTGTAGCCCAGTTCATCTGTTTCGCCGTACACCAGCCCGGGTTTTACGCCACCGCCGGCCATCCATACGGAGAAGCAGCGTGGATGGTGGTCCCGGCCGTAGTTGTCCTTTACCATTTTGCCCTGGCAGTAGTTGGTGCGGCCAAATTCACCGCCCCATATCACCAGTGTTTCATCCAGCAGCCCTCTTTGTTTGAGGTCTGTGATCAGCGCAGCGGAGGCCTGGTCCACATCCCTTGCCTGCCCGGCCATCTCCTGCGGAAGATTGCCGTGTTGATCCCATCCCTGGTGGTAGAGCTGTACAAAGCGAACACCGTTTTCAGAGAGTTTGCGGGCCAGCAGGCAGTTGGCGGCATAAGTGCCGGGCACCAGGCAATCGGGGCCATAGAGGCGGATGATATTATCCGGTTCCTTTGAAAGGTCTGTTATTTCCGGCACCGCAGTTTGCATGCGGTAAGCCATTTCATATTGCTGGATGCGGGTGTTGATTTCGGGATCGCCGAATTCCTGGTACGAGAGCTGGTTCATTTCGGCCAGCTTGTCCAGCATTTTACGGCGGTCTGTTTTGCTCATGCCACCCGGGTCATTCAGGTACAGCACCGGGTTTTCACCGCTGCTGAACTGCACGCCCTGGTGAATGCTGGGCAGGAAGCCATTGCTCCACAGCTTGGAGTACACGCCCTGGCCGTTGCCTTTGCCGCGTGACAGCAGCACGCAAAAGGCAGGCAGGTTTTTATTCTCGCTGCCCAGGCCATAGCTAAGCCAGGCGCCCATGCTGGGCCGGTTGCCCTGCTGCGCGCCGGTTTGGAAGAAGGTGAGCGCGGGATCATGATTGATGGCTTCCGTGAACATAGACCGGATGATGCAGATGTCGTCTACTACCTTGGCCGTATGTGGAAACAGGTCGCTCACCCACGCGCCGGCAGCGCCATATTGCTTGAAATCGTAGAATGAGCCTACCAGCGGAAAGGAGGCCTGCCCGGAGCTCATACCGGTAAGGCGTTGGCCCATGCGCACAGAGGCCGGCAGCTCCTGTCCCAGCATTTCGCGGAGCCTGGGTTTATAATCAAAACTTTCCAGCTGTGAAGGCGCCCCGTTCTGGAACAGGTAAATCACTCTTTTAGCCTTAGGCGCAAACTGCGGCATGCCGGGGATAAAGGCGCTTTCCGCCGCATCACTGCCGCCGCCGAAGAGATCCGGTATCAGCAGGGAGCCCAGCGCCACGCTGCCCAGGCCAAGACTAAGCCGGGAAAGAAAGCGGCGGCGGTTCATATTGAGGCCATGTTCTAAAAATTCTTTCATACAAATTATGTTTTTGTAATGGCTTCTTCCAGGTTATACACCATGGTTACCACCTGCATCATGGCGGCCAGTGCGGGTTTGCTAATGTTCTGCGGCAGCGGGTACTCGCCTACGGAAAGTATTTTCTCCGCTTTGGCGGGCGCTTTTGCAAAGGTTTGCTGCTGATCATGGTAATAGGCCGTGAGCAGCGCCATCTCCTTTTCTTCGGGCTGCCTGCAGATGATGAGGCGGAACGCTTTCCGCAGGCGTTCATTTTCCGCGCCGGGCGTTTCCAGCAGGCGGGCTGCCAGCACGCGCGCGGCTTCTAATACCTGTGGATCATTCATCATTACCAATGCCTGCAGCGGCGTATTGGTGGTAAGGCGTTTTACTTCGCACTGATCACGGTTGCTGCCGTCAAATATCATGAGGACGGGCGGGGGCACCGTTCTTTTTATAAAGGTGTACAACCCGCGCCGGTACAGGCTTTCATTATGATCCTGGCGGTAGGTAGCCAGCTGTCCCCTGCCGGAGGTAGCCATTTCCCACAGGCCGGGTGGTTGGTAAGGTTTTACGCTGGGGCCGCCTATTTTATGCACCAGCAGCCCGCTGCTTTCCAGCACCAGGTCGCGCACCAGCTCTGCCGGCAAACGGAAGCGGGGTCCCCGCGAAAGGTAAATGTTCTCAGGATCGGTGCCGAGCTTATCGCCGGTGATCGCAGACGATTGCCGGTATGTGGCCGACATTACTATCTGCTTCATGAGCCGTTTAATGTTCCAGCCGTGCTCCATGAAATCAACTGCCAGCCAGTCCAGCAGCTCAGGGTGTGAAGGCAGCTCGCCTTGCATGCCAAAGTCGCCGGCTGTTTTCACGATGCCCCTGCCAAACACTTCCTGCCACATGCTGTTCACGAAAACACGGGCTGCAAGCGGGTTTTTAGGGCTAAAGAGCCATTGGGCAAGCCCCAGCCTGTTGGATGGGTATTGTTTATTGTCAAACGGCAATATGGCCTTTGGCGTTGCGGGATAAACCTCCAGCGTAGGCGCGTCATAGTTACCACGGTTAAGTACATACGTTTTACGTACCGTATCGCGGTCACCCATAACAGATACTATCAGTTTATTGGTGTCTTGTTTGTTAATGAATTTAAGCACGTCATGGAGGTCTTCTTTGGAAATCTCCATGAAGGGTTTTTTGGCATAGGTTTCAGGGCCGCCCACTAACGACTCCAGGCCTACTTCCTTTACGTTGTTGAAGAAGGCATAGAGCTCGTAATATTCTTTCTGGGAAAAGGGGTCATACTTATGATCATGGCAGTGCGCGCATTCAATGGTAACGCCCAGCAGCGCCTTGCCGAAGGTATTGGTACGGTCGGTTACATATTCCACGCGGTATTCTTCATCTATTACGCCGCCTTCTTCGGTGATCTTGTGGTTGCGGTTGAAGCCTGTAGCCAGCAGCTGTTCGCGGGTGTGATCAGGCAGCAGATCGCCGGCCAGCTGCCAGGTTACAAAGCGGTCGTATGAGAGGTTTTCATTGAATGCATGTATCACCCAGTCGCGCCAGGGCCACATGCTGCGATAGTTATCATCCTGGTAGCCGTGGGAGTCGGCATAGCGGGCCAGGTCCATCCAGTGCACGGCCATTTTCTCGCCGTAGGCGGGTTGCGCCAGCAGGGTATCTACCATGCGCTCGTAACCTGCTGCGCTGGTGTCTGCCAGGAAGCGGTCCATCAGCGGTATGGAAGGCGGCAGGCCGGTGAGGTCCAGGCACAGGCGTTTCAGCAGGCGTTGGGGATCGGCCACGGGGTTGGGAGAGAGGCCGTAGCTGTCCATTTTATGCAGCACAAAGCGGTCAATCTCGTTGCGGCACCAGCTTTGGTCCGGCACATCGGGCAAGGGGGCTTTTACAGGCGGCACAAAGGCCCAATGCGGCTTATATTTCGCACCTTGTTTGATCCATTTTTCTATCAGGGCAATGTCATGCGCGGAAAGCGGCATGTTGGCGGAGGGAGGCGGCATCCGTACAGCGGTATCTGTTGAACTGATGCGCCGGAACACTTCAGAAAGTGCGGGATTACCGGGTACCAGGGCGTGTGCGCCGGGCGTTTCCTGCAAAACTTTATAGGCGCTGTCTGCAATATCCAGCCGCAGGCCGGCCTTTCTTTTGTTGGCGTCGGGACCGTGGCATGCAAAGCATTTATCCGAAAGGATCGGGCGTATGTGAAAGTTGTAGTCCACCACTTCCGGCAAACCGTCTGCAGCGGTAGCAGGGCCTTTGTGCTGCCGGCATGCTGTTGCCGATAATAATAATAATAATAACAGGGCCGCTAACAGCCCTTTGCTATAACGTGAAATACACATGATTTGAACCTGTATGTTCAAATTACATTTATATTTCCGGTTTTGCAATAGTTAGCCCTTATTATCTCCCGCTCCCATCTTTCTTAAATAAATACCAGCCCATTGTAACAACCGGCACCGTTAAAGCTATCCATGACAGCCAGTGCCATAAGCCTGTTCCAATAAGGGCAGCCAGCAACCCAAACATAATAAGCGCCGCTAACAGCAGGGGCCATCCCCAGAGTTGTAAAAAGTTATTGTTTTTCATAGCTGCTCATTTAAAATAGCGGCCTGTGTAACTGCCTCACTTTGCAATATCCTGTTAATACGCGCCGCTGTTGCTTTGCGGCGGGCAAACCACAAATACAGCCCGCTGATGAGCACTATAATAGTGGCTATATCAAACAGCGCCCATAAAATTTTCAGCGGCAGGCCGCCGTAATCGCCAAAGTGAAGGGGTTCTGAAATAAATAAGGCGTTTACATACCATGGCATGGTGCGGATGTCTGTAAGCCGGCCTGTTTGGGCATCTATCAATGCAGGCTTGATCAGCCGGGAGGTTACCGGTGTATTGCCTTTCATAAACACTGCATAATGATGCTTGCTGGTAAAAATAGTGCCGGGAAACGCCACAATGCGCGGCTTCATTTCCGGGGCCGCTTTAACAGCCGTTTTTACCGCGGCATCCAGTGAGCTAAGCTCCCCGCTGATGGCCGGCTTGTTTTTATAAGGCGCTACCATCTCTTTCAGCTGGCCGGATTGCCACATGAACAACACCACATCTGAAAGGGTATTAATAACGCCGGTAATGCCTACCACCAGCGTCCATGACAGTACTACAACGCCCAGCAGGTTATGCATATCCAGCCATTTTAGCCGGGTAGATTTATCCCTGCGTATCATACCAAAATCAAAGCGGCGCATAACAGGGCCATATAACATCACGCCGGAAACAATGGCTGCTACAAACAACAATCCCATGAGGCCCAGGAAAAGCTTTCCAATAATACCTGCAAACATATCTGTATGCAGCTCCAGCATTACATGCATGAACCCTTTATCGGTTTCAGGCGCCTTCAGCACTTCAGCGGTGCGCTCATCCACCACTACCAGCTTATATACATCTGCCGGCGCGTTAATGGAGTCGGCCAGGTTTACCGTTACAATATTGGGCTGCTCATCGTCCCAGTAAACATAACGAACCACATCGTGCGGGTACTGCTGCCTGCCGGCTTTTACAATGTCATCCAGGCTGGCTTTGGGCGTGCCTTCCGGCATGGGCGGCGCAGCCTGTGTTTTGCCCTGCAGCTGGTTTATTTCATCATGAAAAACAAGCGGCAGGCCGGTAACGCACAGCATCAGCAAAAAGAGGGTGCATATGAGGCTGGTCCACTTGTGTATCGTGAACCAGCGCTTTACATTTTTTATAGTTGCCATAAAAAGCCCTTTAAGTAGTGTGGTATTGCCTTATTGGAGCTTTACAAAGCCCCACAGGAAACCGCCGTCTTTAACATTAAATGCCTGTGTGGCGGTATTGCCGTTCAGTGCATAATAGCCTGCTATTTTCTGGCCGGGGTTTTCCACCCAGAAATAGATGGTGCCGTCTATTTCTATAATGCCCTGGTCATTGGCCCAAACATAATGGGTTTGCGGCATGCCGGCTATTTTAGTGTGTTGTTTGGTGGCCAGGTCAATGGCGTAATAATCATACACAATATCCTCCAGGTTAGAGAAGTCTGACTTCATAGGTACAGATGAAAGCTCGGTATATAGCTTGCCGCCTTTTACCAGGGCCGTGGCAAAGGTGCTGCCTTGCTGGTAATCGTCGGCCTTAATAATCCAGGTTTTGTCAAAATCAGTTTCACCGGCTTTAATGCGGATAATAGCAGAATTAGTAATGCCGTTGCTGAAACCGGAGCTGTAGAAATACAGGGCGCCATCGTCACCGGCAGTCCAGAACTTATTGGCAGAAGAGCCCCATCCAATGCCTTTTATACCATCGTACTGGATGGTTTTTTCCAGCTGGCCGGTGGCAATATCAATCACCGCAAACTGCACGTTATTATAAAGGTCGTCGCCATAGCCGGCGGTAGCTGTTTTACCATAGGTAATGCTGGCATACAGCTTACCTTCTTTGGCCGCCAGTATATGTTTGCCGATCACCTCATACTCCACGCCGGCTTTTTGCAGCGATGAGAAATCCAGCTCACCGGTACGTTTCATGGTAGACGGGTCAAAGGTTTGCAGCTTCAGCAAGCCCCTGTTCTCATCCTGGTAGTAGCCGGTATGATCGTCCACTACCAGGTACTGTGCAGCGCCGCTTATAAACCCACCATCTGTAATGCCGCCGTTTGTATTAACGGTATATTTCTGCAGGCCGGCATCGCCGGCTGTACTGCTGCGTGTAAACACCCAGCTCTTGTAAGACCTTATACCAAAAACATTTGCCACCTGCAGTGATTTGCTGCCAATATTGCTCACGTCACCGGAAGGCAATCCGCTGAATGCGCCGATGTAGCCGGCGCCCCATTTTTCACTGGCGGTTATCATTACATAGGTGCCGTTCTTTTCACCGCCGTTTCCGGGACCCGGGTTGTCGTTATCGCTTTTGCTGCAGGACGATAACAGGGTTGCGCCCATAATACCGGCCATTGCAGATAGTAGAAATACTTTTTTCATTTTTTTATCTGTTAAGGATGATGTTTTTTACCTGAATAAATAACCCACTTTCAGATGCAGGCTTCTGCCGGCATTCTGTATGCGGAAGTTGTCATACACTGCCTTGTTAAAAATGTTCTTTACCTGGAAGCCGATGGACAAGCGCTCGTTAAAAGGATAATACGTAAAGCCTGCAGTATGCAGCTGCTGCGACGGGATAATATTGGGCGCGTCAAAACCTGCTTTGCCCCACAGCCCTAAAAAGCCGTCCGGCTCCATGTCTTTTGGTATGTCGCTGAGATAATACTGGCGTACAAAAGTATAGAACCAGTACACCTGCAGCTTATCGCAGCGGGAGACAACATGAGAAAGATAGCCGTTCAGTCCCAGGTTAGCGAAGAAATAAGGTGTATTCCGCAGCCTTGCGCCTTCTGTAGTGGCAAAGCCGGTATTGAACAGGCGAAAATCCTGGTAGGTAAAATTGCCATTAGCCTTCAGCCAGCGGAAGATGTTTACCGTAGCATCTGTTTCCAGGCCAATGCCTTTCACATTCTGTATATTCTGGTGTTGCAGGAATATCAGGTTGGTGGGCACATTCAGGATCATATCCCTGGTAATGCGGTAAAAGCTGTTGGCTTCAACCGCATAGTGTTGCGGTTTTTCTATGCGGTACCCCAGGTTAAAATTGAGGCTTCTTTCAGGCTTGAGCGCAAAGTTGGACAGCTGAAAGTTGCCATCGCCAAAAATTTCGGTTTGTTCGGGCAGGCGGGTGGCAGCTTCGCCCGACAGGCGGAAGAAAGCATAGGGAGATACATTGAACTTAATGGCTTCCGCCACGCCCATGCGACTGCCGCTGGTGGCATAACGCTGCTCATTACCGGCATAATCCCCATCGGTAGCGTTTACCTGGTAGTAATAATATTTCACGACCAGGTTATTCACCAGCATGTTGCCGGCCAGGCGGGTTTCGAGCCCCAGCGCGGTTACCAGCTTTTTGTAATGCGCAGGCAGGGTAAGTATATCAGTGCCGGACCCTCTTAGCTTAGCGCCGTAAGGATCGCTGCCCTCCCTGCCCATGGAGGAGAACACCGCATTCAGCTCCAGCTTGTTGGCTGCATTCAGCTGCCAGGAAAGGTTAGTCCTGGAGGTGAAGTAAGAAAAACGTATATCCGATAACGTGCCCTGTCGGGTAATTTCACCTACCCTGCTGTTATCCGGCGTAAAATTGCCATACCAGTCATATTTCCCCCTTGCCGTATCTGTTTGCCGGCTGTGTACTGTATTGGCTACGAAAAACTGGTCAACAAACAATTTATTATTAAAAAGGTGTTTGCGGTACCGCAAGGTAGGGATCACTGCATATTGTTTGTTAGCGGCTGCGCCAAAAACATCTTTCATAGAAGCGCCGAACTGGTTTTGCCGGTTTATGAGAAAGCCGGTTACGCCAATCCGCAGCTCGTCGGCCCAGCGGGTATTCATCCAGCCGCCGTACACTTCTGTATAAAAATTACTGAACCTGCTATGGAACAGCTTTACCTTTTCATCTACCAGCGTGCCGTTATGATCAACCGGGGCGGTTACTTCATAGTTATTACGGGAGTAATTGAAAAATGCATCGGCGCCCACAAATATTTTCCGGGCGGTATCGTTATAAAAACCGTTTAAAGATACACGGTGTGTGTTAAAGGAAGCTATTTCGTAAGCCGCATCGAGGTATTTTGCAAAGGGTTTTTTGGTAACCATGTTCACGCCGCCGCCCAGCGCATCGGCTCCCAGGGCGGCCGGCATCACTCCTTTATAGATCTCCACGCGCACCAGCATATTCACCGGCACCAGCGTAATGTCATAGCCGGCGCCCAGGTAATCCATAGGAATGCCGTCTTTGAAATATTTGATGGCTTTATCCTGGAACCCGTTTAACATAAGGCTGGCCGCGGAGCCCAGGCCGCCGGTTTGCCGTATTCTTACACCGGCAGAGCGGTTCATGACCTCTATTAATGATGAGGGCTGGTGCTGTATGGCGCGGGTATCAACAACTTCTGCCTTGATCGTTTGTTCCCTGGCCTGCCGGGTGGCGCTTTTTCCCTGTACGGTAACACTGTTAAGATGGTTTATATCTTCTTCCAGCCTGAAGGCCAGCCTGGTAGTATTGTTGCTTTGAACAGTCACTTTTTTTACAACCTGTTTGTAGCCGATATATGTTATGCCTACCGAGTAGGTACCTGCGGGCAGGTTCCTGAACAGGAAACTACCATCTTCCCCGGTAATCGTATTCCTGTGTAGTTCGTTAATGGTAACGGAAACACCGCTCAAGGCCTTGCCCGCGGCGTCCGACACAGCTCCGCTGAGTGTTGCATTTTCCTGCCGGCCTTGCGGAAACAGCGTTTGCGGGATAAACAGGCACAAAAACAGCAGGCAGTGTTTACTAAAGCGCACAAAACAATTGTTCATCAAAATAAATTGGGGGAAATACTGCACTTTCCCTTGTTATAAGTAGCTTCCTGGCAAAAAATTGCTCAAAAATACACGGATGGCAGGGCGTTGGGTTTACGCAATCGGGAAATAGAATTACGCAATCGGGAAAAACAAAGAGGGGTACATGCAGGGGTAACACAGGAAGGGTCTTTCCTTAAAAGACCCGGGTTGCGGTATAGGCGTATACACGTTTATGTTAGTGCGCTACCTTTATATATCCCCAGCCTTCACGTTGTTTGGAAATGATCTCATAAATAGCATCGGGCACAATCTCCACACCCGGAAGCAGCTGGCTGGCATCCTTGTTATTTCTTTTCATAGTAAAGCCGCATACTTTTACGGTTGTCTTTTTTTGGTTGATCAGCTCAGTGAGCGCGGGCGCTATGGTTGATTTATTTTTCAGCACCATATCCAGCGCTTCCCCGTATACAGCTACTTCCAGCTGGGCTGCGGGGTTGCTTTTTGAAATGGCAGTTACCTGGCGTATGATCGTGTTATAATCTTCCGGGTCTTTACTGGTAATATCAAAAACAACCTTATAATCGTCCTGTGCATAGCAGTATATATTTGCCAGTAAAAACACCAGGAGCAAGAACCGCTTTTTCATAATAATATTTTTTGGAAGTTATTGTTTATGTTCACGGGCAATTGGTCCGAATGGCCCGTATTTATGCTGCTTTGCAGGGAAGGTGTCGCTGAATGGACCGAAAGGATGATCAGGCGGTTTGGTGTTGATATTGGGCCAGTCCAGCGGAAAGGCTTTGACCGGGCGGGGTTGCGAGTTTACAAATGCCGCCACATTCCATGCTTCTTCATCTGTGAGCTGTATGTTATTATAGCCGGCGCCCTGCGGCATATTATACTTCACATATCCTGCAAAGCGCGATATCCTGTACAGCCCCGCACCTGTGTTATAGCTGTTTTTACCCCACAAGGGAGGATAACGGTATTCAATGCCATCACGGTTAAGCTGGCCTGCACCATTGGGCCCGTGACACCGCTGGCACTTTTGTTCAAATACTATTCTTCCTTTTATTGTATCGGCAGCTTTGGGAAGATATACCAGCTCCCGGATGCCGCTGCCCGGTGCTTTATATCCTTTGGGCAAATCTTTGCCCAGCCACCGGATGTATGACACGATAGCCCGCAGCTCCCTGCTGTTGCTGTCAAGCGCGGCGCCGTTCAGGCTTCGTGTGATGCAGTCGTTCACTCTTTTTTCTATTGTTTCAGTTGCGCCGCTTCTTGCCCTGAACTTAGGATAGGTGGAAGCAGTGCTTCCATAGTTATTACCCCATGGCCGGGTACCGGCTGCCAGGTGGCAGTTCTGGCAGTTCATACCATTGCTGATGCGGGCTACACGGCCTTTGGGCCCAAGGTACACCGCCGTATGCGCAACGAGCGATCTTCCATACCTGATCAGCTCTCCCTCTGTGGTGTAAGGAATGGTTGCTGTATCGGGCGCAAGCCAAAGACGGGCCGGCCGCAGACCTGCGGGGTAGAAATAATACCAGCCCGCAGCTGCTAATAATAAAACTGCCGGTAAGCCTGTTATGAATGCCGGCGATCTGCTGAAAAATTTCATCCTGTAAAGCAGTAGCCGCAATTCCTTTCCTGCGCACGGCCAATAGCCCACATACCGGAAGGAACGGGTTGCATGCCCGGCAGCAAACCATCAATCCACTCCTGTTTCACCATTTGCGGATCAGCGGATGTTTTCTGGGCCACCACAGCGCTGTATACTGTAATTGCCATATTGCAAACCCCGAACAGCACACCACTTGACTGCAGTTCATTGATACCTATTTCCACATTGCCGATACCCGGCACTGAAAAATCGCCCGGCTTGGGCATCCAGAAAGGATTACGCGTGGCAGGCGCCTTGGTTTTGGGATCATCCACCTTAAACAGTTCTCCGAACTTGTATTTTTCCCACAAATTATCCTTCATGGCGTAAGGAATGGCCTCATGCCGCAATACCACTACTACGCAGCAATTGTTCTCTGTTGCATCTGTAGCCTGGTTGGTCATCAAAAATACCTTTGCCCAGGCAAAAGGGAAGATTTCATGAGGACGGGTAACATCCAGCACTATCCTATGCTTTCCGGTAATCTTATTCAGCCAGGCTTCGGGATCGTCTGTACTGATTTTCATGCCTTCCTGCCCCAGAACCGGCTGCATGCCTAACGGAGAAAAAGATGGCAGGCCCAGGATGGCGGCTCCTGTAATTACCTTCCCGATAAAGTCGCGGCGATTGGATGAAGTATTCATTTCCCTGTAGTTTTAATTTATTGAAAAGGGATGGGGAACTCACGGGAGAAGGCCAAAAAAAGCTTTGAGAGAGAGCATGAATGTAGGAAAATAAAATACCGTGTTATCGGATAAAAGTGACAAAATTTACATGGACCAAACCTGTTCCATATCACTTATAACGGTAGAAAATTCATGCGGCAGGCAGCCGGCAAAGTGCCGGAATTCATTAATAAAATGTGTTTGATCACTGTACCCGGCCTTTTGCGCCAGCACACTCCATTTTGGCCAGCGCTCCCTTTGCAGGTATGCTATTGCTTTCCTGAAGCGCACAATACGGCAGAACGTTTTAAGATGTAACCCGGTTTGCTCCAGGAAAGCCCGTTCCAGTGTTCGTTTGGTAAGGTATACGGCCAACTCCAGCTGCCGTATGGTAATATTACCATTTGCTGCAAAGATTATACGGATGGCCTCATCAATATTCCGGGTAGATTTTTTATGTTCAGATAATTGCTTCAGCAGGTAAGATTGTAATATATCTACCTGTTGCTCCATGTTGGCGCAGCCCCTGATCCGCTTCCCGGTTTCTTCGGCATGAGGGCCGAGTATGACAGATAGGTCGGCACTCCGGTTGCAAAGATGGCGCGGCGATATTCTGAAAAGCCCGAACCACCCACCCGGTTTGAGGTTGGCAACAAGCTGCGTGGCAGCGCCTTCCAGCCGGAAACCGGATACTTTATCGCCCGCGCCTGTAACCGCATTTACTGCCAGGTATTCGTGGTTGGTAATATCATACATTGTTTTACCGGGTCCCAGGTGGAAAATGAGTTTTTGTGCAAGATGCGGCAATACCGTTATTTCCCTGCTTTCATGCTCCCGGAAATCGCTTTCCAGGATTTGATAAGAAAGTACGTAGCTGTGAAGCAAACCTACCGGCCGGTAATTTTGCGCCCTGAACATATACATGACTTTTTGGGGTTTACCTTACAAAGGTCCTGAAAATTTTCATGCCCAACTATTTTTCACCGGCGCGGTCCTTCTGTTTATTTCAACCGTCTTTAGTGTGAAACCCTTATCTGACCACCCAAAATTAACAACCATGAAAGTATGTATTCCTGTGGCATGGGCTGTTGCCTTGTTTACCCTGACAGCCTGTAAAAAAGAGCGCACTGTATTAAACGGCCTGTTAAACCACGAAAAAGTTACCGCCACAGTAACCAATTATTATGTGAACGGCAGTACCGGTAATGACGCCAATAGCGGCACTACTGCATCTGTTGCGTTGAAAACTATCCAGGCGGCATTGAACAAAACAACAGATGGCGCTTACTGCACTATTTATGTAGCGGCCGGCACTTACCACGAAAGGCTGTACTGGCCAAGCTCCGGCGCGTCCGATACCGAGCCGCTTACGCTTACCAACTATAATGGCGGTATTGTGACAGTAGATGGTGAAAATGCCAGTAACAGCGGCCAAACGGCTATGATAGCTGTAAACAGTAAAAGCCATATCCGCATATCCAACATCCGGATCGCCAATAATATCAGGGCCGATGCCTGCGGCATTTATATTGTGGGCTCCGGAACGGATGTGAAAATTACCTCCTGCAAGCTGTATAATATCGGGTGGACCGCCGACTCCACAGCCATTCCTGCTTCCACCAATAACGCCAACCCCCTGGTTATTGTAGGGTCACTGGCGGCCCCCTACGAAAATATTTATTTTGGCAGTAACGAGATATATAGCTGCAATACCGGTTATAGTGAAGCCATGACGCTGAATGGTAATATTAACAACTTTCTTGTGGAATACAATGTTATCCATCATGTGAGGAATATAGGCATTGTGGCTGCCGGCCATTACGCCTGGACGGGCGCGCCGGCCAATGTTAACATGGCCCGTAACGGTAATATTAAGCACAACACAGTATATAAATGCAAATCGCCGGCGTCTGTTAATGCCGGTATATATGTAGATGGCGCTAAATGGATAAATGTGGAAGGCAATACCTGCTATGAAAATTCCGTTGGCATTTCAATAGGATGCGAAAACAGCGGCTATACGGCAGAAGGAATTAATGTACGCAGCAACTTTGTTTATAATAATGAAGACGGCGGTATTTACGCGGGCTCCAATGCGGCAGGCAGCCAGGTGGCCTATTCAAAAATTATTAATAATACTTTTTATCATAATTATCCCAACGGCGTTTGGCTGGGAGAAATTATCATACAAAACGCCAATTCGCTGGATATACGGAACAACATTATACAGCCGGCCGGTAATATTGCTATTATTGGCGGGGCGGGATATACAGCCACCAATCTTACTATAGATTATAACCGTTATTATTCTGCCTCCGGCAGCGCAGGCGTTATTACATTTGATTGGTTCGGCAGCGCCACTTATACGGCTTTATCGGCCTACCAGGCCGCCACAGGGCTTGACAGCCATGCTTCATACGGCAGCCCCTCTTTTGTAAGCGCTGCCAATTTACATTTGGCTGCGGGCTCACCGTGCATTAATGCCGGCGATCCTTCATTTGCTGCAGCTACAGATGAATATGATATTGACGGGGAAAGCAGGGTTAAAAACGCCCGTGTTGATATTGGGGCAGATGAACATTAGCGCCTGCTGGTATTATTACGCGAACCGGTCAAAAGCCGGTTCGTGTATATACCCGATGTAGCGTTTACTACCGGCGGCATTTGCTGCGAATGGGCAGGCAATGTGCCGATCATCAGCGCTGCGGTGTCTGAGATAGGCATTGTTTGTACCGGTTTGCGGGAGTGGGATAGATGGCAGTTAAATCAATGCAGCGCGCCTTTCAGTATAAAGCCGCAGGGCTTTAAGCCGGCTTTCTGCAAAGTAGCTTTGGAAGCCTGGTTTTTAATATTGCACCGGGCGGCCGGCACCCGGCCCATAAGGTAAGCTTCCTTTTTAAGCTCCTGCACCATCAGGCTGCCCAGGCCTTTTTGCCGGAAGCCTTCTTTTACGTTCATGTATATATCTGCATAGGGCAGGTTATAGTTCAGCATTAACCCGCCGTCTGCCACCTCCTCACCATCCAGCTCCAGTATGTAGCCGCCCGCGTTGTAGATGTTGGGTTCTGTAACCAGTTTACGGCGAAAAACAACCCCTGGCAGGTGCAGATGCGTGGTGTAATGTTCTTCAAAAAGAATGGCTTCTGCCTGGATGGAATGCCCGTATTCATACAGCATGGCTGCCAGCAGGGTATCGTTACTCTGGCATTCTATGAACGTGGCGCCGGAAACAGTTTGTAATTCAGGGAACATTAAATTGGCCAGCGCGCGGAAGGGCGGCAGCATGTAAAATTCAAAAACAGCGTCCCGGTCTTCCCGGCGGCTTTGGCCCCAGATGGCCGCATAGCCGGCTTTTTGCCCGTTTACCTGGCACAGGTAAGTATCTGCCCAGTCGTACAGGTGGCACTTGTTATAAATGAACTGAAAATTGCTTTCGTGGAGGAATATGCTGCGCAGGGGTTCAATATCCGCCAGCGCAACAGGTATAACTTTTATTTCCATATACGCGGTACTAGGAGGTGAACGGGATAAAGCATTCCATCACTAATGTACAAAATGGGCATGGAAACGGGCGGGTACAGGCATAAAAAAAACCGGACAGGAAAATCCGGTTTTTTTCCGCATGAATGCGAAACATGCATATATAATTCCTCACTGTGAATTTCACTGTTTTAATGGTTTTATCAGGTAATGATTTGTTAATGCAATCGTTAATCTGGTTTTAACGGGTGCATGATTATTAGTATATTTATATGGCCTGAAAGATGGTCAATGATCACCTATGAAGAGAAAAACAATTGTTGATATTATTGCTTACCTGTTTATTCTGCTGTTCATTTACGCCAGCGTTAACAAGCTGATGGATTATGAAAAGTTCAGTACAGAGCTGGGGAAATCGCCCCTGCTAACGGCTTTTGCCAACCAGGTGGCCTGGGCCATCCCCGCTGTTGAATTAGTGCTGGTGGTGCTGCTAACCGTGCCAAGATGGATGCTGATAGGCTTTTATGCAGCCTTCAGCCTTATGACCATGTTTACGGCTTACATTATTGCCATCCTGAAGTTCAGCGACTTCATACCCTGCTCCTGCGGGGGCGTGCTGCAGGCAATGTCGTGGAACCAGCACCTGGTATTTAATATCTTTTTTATCCTGCTGGGATTTATCGGCATCCTGCTGTATGAGCGGAAGGATTATAAGGCGGAAGGAGCTGCACATAAGCGCGCTTAGCCGGATAACCTGGCCAGCAGCTGCAGCTCTGCCGCGTCGCCCAGCACCTCATCTACCAGCCCGAAATTTTTTGCTTCTATTGCATTCATGAACTTATCACGCCGGAAAGTTTCTTCAATTTCATCGCGGGTGTGGTTAGAGTGCTGCCCCATCATGTGGAACAAACGGTTCTGCAGCCGCTCCTGCTCGCGGTAGGCAATGCTCACATCTTCGGTATAGCCTTTGGCGCCGCCGCTGGTGGGGTGCATGTGAATAGTGGCATTGGGCAGCGCATAGCGCTGGCCTGCGGTGCCGGCTGTTAATATCACGGTGCCCATGCTGCCGGTAAAACCCACTGCTACAGTAGAAATAGGCGACTTCATGATTTTCATGGTGTCGTAAATGGCAAGTCCTGCATACACGCTGCCGCCGGGGCAATGAATATATAAGCGCACGGGATAATGGTTCTCACTATCCAGGAACAACAGCTGCGCTACTACCAGGTTGGCCACCTGGTCGTCAATAGCAGCACCCAGGAAAATAATACGCTCCTTTAAGAGCAAACTATAGATATCATAGGCACCACGCGTGGTGCTATCCAGTACGGTTGGTATTAACATGGCAGTAAAGTTTATTTGAAAATGGCGGCCAGGGCTGCCTGAAAAGTGGTATCTGTGGTTATAAGGTTATTGAAAACAGCGTTTAGCTGTTCACGTTGGGTTGCCCTGCCGGCCAGGGTTATCAGCCGGTGCGCCTGCTGCTGCGCATGCACATTCTCCCGCAGCGCGGTATTAGTAAGCATTTGCGCCTGGAACACCAGCTTGTCTTCCACTGTCATCCGGCGCAGCAGGTACCGGTCAATATGCTGCGCTTCATCCAACAACTTCCTCATAAGCAGCGCTGCTTTTAATGTGATTGCGTACTTTTTCCAGGCATTTATATTTCTGTACCGTGGCCGAGTGTATGGTCCTGTAGTTAAATGTTTGGGCAATTTCCTGCATGCTGCGCTGTTCATAGTAAAATGCCTGCAGCAGCTGCATGCATTTTTTACCGGCTGTTTGCAGGTATTGCAACAGGGAGCGGGTTTTTTCCGGCACGGGCGTATAAAAGTCCTCCGGGATGCTATAGGCGTCTGTAATATAATCTTCCAGCGGCTGTTGCCGGCTGTCGTTCCTGAACTTGCGCAGCCATAATATCCGGGTAATGCCTACCAGGTAGGCCTGGGCCGATACCTGTATGTTAAGCTGCTGTTGCTGCTGTTTTTCCAGGTATATGACCAGGGCGTCGTGAAAAAGGTCTTTGGCTGTTTCCAGGTCCCCGCCCAGTTGCTGCACGATACGGGCTACTTTCGGAAAAGTGTCCCGGTAAAGTTCTGTTAGCCATTGTGCTGCTTGTTGCTGCATAACCATTGGTTTTATATAATAGTGTCAGCAAAAGGGGAAATATCACCTTTAATGTAAGAAAAAATTTTGAGGGCCATGCGGCCTATATAACGGCGTGTGCAATAGAGGTGCGCCGCGGCGGCTCCAGGCCGTCTGTTCTGCTGGCAAAGTACCCGGCTGCTTTTTCCGGCGTAAAAAAAGATACTGTAGTGAAGCCATGTTTTTGCAGCAGCTGCGACAGCGCTTCCGGGGAAAAATGTGTGATCCATGGTTCGCCCAGGTCCGCTGCCCTTTGGCCCAGGGCAGAAAACCAGCCGGCGCTTTTTTGCTGCGAAAATGTGAGCACCAGCTCACTGCCCTTTGCTAAAGCGCCCAGGCAGTTCAGGGTAGCTGCTATTGCATCCATGCTCAGGTAAGTAAGTACTCCTAACCATCCGATAAATACGGGCGCCTGAAGATCCAGCGCGCTTTCCTGCAATGCAGCCTGCAGGCTGCCGGTTTCAAAATCAACAGGTACAAAGTGAAGGTTGGAAGGTAAGGCAATGCCGGTTTGCGACAGGCGTTCGCGTTTCTGCGCCTGGCTGCCGGGATGGTCTACCTCAAAGATCTGCAGGTCCGCGGCCCATGCCGGTTGCCGGTAGGCGAATGTATCAAATCCCGCTCCTAATATTATATACTGGCGTATACCTTTATTAAAGGCCTGCTGCAGCGCATCTTCTGTATACCGGCTGCGCAGCACCACATGCGTGCGCATGCGGGCCGGTTCCGGCAGCTGGTAAAGATGCGGGTGCTCCTGTATATGCTGTATAATACCTGGTTCCAGCAGCTGTAGTATCACCTCATCCTTCAGCAGTTTGGGTGCTCCGTCTAACAGCTGGTGTGCGGCCCGTAATGCGGCTGCGCCAATGGCGGTAGCGCTGGCTGTTCTCATATGCTAAAGTTAATGCCTGGCTCAATAAATACAATCAAAATGTTACAGACATTCCCGTTTGAATATGTGATCTTTATTAAGCGGTCAAATGTTGCCACAAGAATTATAAAATAAAGCTTGTTTTTAAAAAAAATAAATGCTAATTATGTGGCAGGTTCGGCAAAGGAAGTAGGCCGTAAATAATTATAACACCACACGTGATTCCGTTAAATCTCCATTGTGGGGGACGTTTTGAAAAGACTTGTTATCGTACTTTGGAAAGACTTGTTATAATTTCAATCAGCATTATTGAACATGTGATGAATAATGGAACAATGAAGTAACAACCAAAATCTTGTCATTCAGGAAAAAACAGCGCAAAAAAAGCAGTGAACAACAGTCATTTTTGTGACCATCTCACAAAAGTGAAAGCCGTTAAATACGTAAAGGAAATGCATGCCTCCCTCAGAGGTGTAATGGCATCTCTCTATCTCAAACCAAAATCTACAAGTAATATGTACAGAGGAACAATACATAACTGCAACACATAGTGGCATAACCGCCATATTATGCCTGATAACTGCATGCTACCCTGTAGCATGAAGCCCTTTTTATGTCTAAATAAAACCAAAAACTAAATCCAATAAATGATGAAGCAACTATGTCTGCTGGTAATTGTGCTGCTGCTTGGCTCGGCAGCCAGTGCTCAAACAAGGCAGTTAACAGGTACTGTCAAGGATGCGAAATCGGGAGCGCCGCTTCCGGCAGTAACCGTACAAATAAAGGGAAAGAACCTGGCTACCGTTACCGGTAGTGATGGCTCTTTTACCTTAAAAGCGCCGGTAGGTGCTTTTACGTTACAGCTTTCGCTTGTAGGCTACGGTACTAAAACAATGGAAGTGTCGGCCAGTGAAACCAACCTGGATCTATTGATGGATGAAACGTCCTCTGAACTGGGCGAAGTAGTGGTAACCGCATTGGGTATTTCCCGCGAATCCAAAAAGGTAGGATATGCCGTTACAAAAGTAGATGGCGCTGTAATGACGCAGGCGCGCGAAACCAACATCGCTTATTCTTTGACCGGCCGCGTGGCAGGGTTAAACGTAAGCAGCACCAGCGGCGGTCCTGCATCTTCCGCCAGGATATTATTAAGAGGCATGGCCAGCTTTAACGCCAGCAGCCCGCTGTTTGTAATTAACGGCGTGCCGATGGACAATACGCAACGCGGCGCTGCCGGTGAATGGGGCGGTTCTGATAACGGTGACGGTATTGCCAACTTGAACCCGGATGATATTGAAAGCATGACCGTGCTGAAAGGCGCCGCTGCTTCTGCATTGTATGGCAGCCGGGCTACCAATGGTGTGATCATTATCACTACCAAAGGCGGTAAAAAAGGCGGCCTGCAGGTAGAGTACAATATGAACTATGCGGTGGATAAAGCAATTGACTTTACCGATTACCAATACGTTTATGGCCAGGGGCAGCTAGGCGTACGTCCTGCCAACGCCAATGCAGCGCTGAACAGTACCCGCCTGAGCTGGGGTGAAAAGCTGGACGGCGCTCAAACCATACAGTTTGATGGCAAGGAATATGCTTACACTGCCTATAAAGACAATGTAGAAAAGTTTTACCGTACCGGTCCTACCTTCACCAACACTGCAGCGGTTTCCGGCGGCAATGAAAACGGCGCCTTCCGCCTGTCGCTTTCCAATATGGATAATAAATCTATTGTACGGAACAGTGGCGTGGACCGCAAAACGGTTAACCTGAATCTTTCGCAAAAAGCCAATAAGCTGAAGATAGATGTAATGGCTAACTATATCGACGAGCAATCCAAGAACCGCCCGCAGCTGAGTGATGGTCCCAATAACTCAAATAACATTGCATTCCTGGCCAACAACGTAAACCAGGCCCTGTTAGCGCCCGGTTATGACCCTGTTACCGGGAAGGAAGTAACTTTTACAGATGATATTTATGTAACCAATCCCTGGTTTGTAATTAACCAGTATCATAATGACCTGAGCAGGAAGCGCCTGATCACCTCAATTACTGCGCGCTATGACCTTACCGACTGGATATATGCACAGGCCCGTGTAGGTTATGACCAGATCAACGACCGCCAGTGGCAGATTGAAGCATGGGGTACTGCGTACCAGTGGAAAACAGATGCAGTAAGCGGCAACCCGCTGAGCGGCACCATCAACCTGCGCACCCGCGCCAGCTCCGACCTGAATGCAGATGGACTGATTGGTATTAAGCATGATATTACCAAAGACCTGAACTTTAACCTGGCTTTGGGCGCCAGCGCCTGGAAAAGAAGGGAAGAGAACGTGAACATCAGCGGTACTGATTTCATTATTCCTTACTTCTACTCTTATAACAACGTAAAGAGCTACAACCGCGAAAATACCCTGTACCGCAAGGAGCAGCATTCCGCTTACTACTCTTTAGACCTGGCGTATAAAAATTACCTGACCTTAACCACTACCGGCAGGTATGATACATACTCCACGCTGCCCAGCTCCAACAGGGGTATCTTTATTCCTTCTGTTGCCGGCAGCTTTATTTTCTCAGAGCTGCTGCACTCCACAAAGCTTAGCTACGGTAAGCTGCGTGCTTCCTATGCAAGGGCCAGCGGTGAGCCGAGCGACTACTATATCACGCAGCAATATTATAGTGTAGATAATACCATAAACGGTACTTCTTACGGCAGCTTCACCGGCGACCTGCCCAACCTGTTCCTGAAACCGTTTACCATGACGGAAGTGGAAGTAGGTACAGAGCTGAAGTTTTTTGATAACCGTTTAGGTTTTGACATAGCTTACTTTACACGCAAAACCAATAACGAGATACTGAAGGGCGACCAGAGCTGGTCTACCGGCTGGAACCGGGTTTACATCGGCACCGGCTCTACACAGAACAAAGGCGTGGAAATGATGGTGAGCGGCACACCTGTTACCAGCAAAAACTTTAGCTGGAACGTATCGGTGAATGCTACGCATATCAAGAACAAAATCCTGGACATCTATGGCCCCGGTAACAGCAACACCACCTTTACCCTGGGCACTTACCGCCCGCTGAACGCCAATACCGCCCTCGTAAAAGGCATGGCTGGCCCGCAGGTAATGGCATATGATTACCTGCGCAATGATAAAGGCGAGATTGTATTAAGCGACGACGGTTTGCCGCAGCGTGGTAAGCTTACCCCTTCCGGCAGCGTGCTGCCTACCTGGTTTGGCGGTATCAACAACGATTTCAGCTACAAGAACTTTAACCTGTCTGTACTGGTAGATGGCAAGTTTGGTAACAAAATGCTGTCTGCCACGGAACACTACAGCATTTACCGTGGTTTGAACAAAATGACGCTGGCAGGCCGTGAAGGCGGTGTAACAGCGCCAGGTGTAAAGGCCGACGGTTCTGCCAACACTACCGCTGTTGAAGCGCAAACCTACTACCAGGCCCTGGCCAACAATATTTCCGTACAGGATGTGCTGGACGCCAGCTTCATTAAGCTGCGCCAGGTAACCCTGGGCTATACCATCGGCAGCAACATACTGGGCAAAACACCGTTCCAGTCCATCGGCATATCCCTGGTAGCGCGTAACCTGCTGGTGTTAATGAAACATACAGACAATGTGGATCCGGAAGCTGGTTTCTCTCCGCTGATTAACTATGCCGGTATTGAAGGTACCAGCTTGCCAAGCACCCGTACTTATGGCATTAACGTAAATGTTAAATTCAAAAAATGAGGACCATGAAAATGAAAAAAGCAATATATATAGGTGCGGTGTCGCTGGCAATGCTGACGGGTTGTACCAAGAACTTTGATGAGCTGAACAGCGATCCGGGAAAAGTAACCGGCGACCTGTATGATCCGAACTACCTGTTATCAAAGGCAGAGTTCCAGTTTGCCAACACCGGTTACCGGCAGCTGCTGTTCCAGAGCATGTGGACGCAGGCCCTGTCCTCTACCTTTAACTACTACAGCAACGGCGATAAGTATTTTGGATCGTCCAACCTGGTGTCTTACCAGAACAGCGTTTGGGAGCAGGACTACCAGGCAGCCAACTATGTTGTTCAAATGGGTAAACTGGCGCAGGACAAAGGGCTGGATAACCTGGCGAACATAAGCGTGATCATGAAAGTGTTGATCATGGAGCGGGTAACCGATTGTTATGGCGATGTACCTTACTCCGAAGCATTTAAAGCGCAGGAAGGTGTTGCTCAGCCGGTTTATGATACACAGGAAAGCATTTACAAATCCATGCTGAGCGAGCTGGATGCCGCTGTAGGCGCGTTAGACGCCGGTAAGGCAAAACCTTCTGCCGACCTGCTGTACAAAGGAGATATCGGCCAGTGGAAGAAGTTCGGTTACTCCCTGATGCTGCGGGTAGCCATGCGCCTGACCAAAGTAGATGCGGCTACTGCTAAAACCTATGCTGAAAAAGCAGCCGCCGGCGGCGTATTTGCCGGCACGGCAGATAATGCCTATGTGCTGTCTGACAACAGCACCGGCAATGGCAACAGCACCAGCAGCTCTTTGTCGCTGACAGACGATTTCCGGGAAGTAAGGTGGGGCAAAGTCATGATCGATTTCCTACGTGCTAATAAAGACCCGCGCCTGACGGTGATTGGTGAGGTGTCTGATGATGGCCTGGCAGCCAACAATAACCCGGCATTGCCCGGCGACCGCGACTCCAGCATACAAATAGGCATGCCTAACGGTTATGACCTGAAGGGCGGCCCGCAAGACATCAGCCATGCGCCCGGCTATCCCGGCGGTACCGGCTCCGGCGCTGATTTTGCAGCGCTGGGCAAATATTCCCGTCCTACAACCGCAATATACAGGAACCTGAACGGGCCCAACTTTATAATGAGCTATGCAGAAACTGAGCTGCTGCTGGCCGAAGCGGCAGCCCGCGGATGGAATGTTGGCGGTACAGCCAGCGGACACTATGCTAACGGCGTAATGGCCGCCATGACCTCCATTGCTACCTTTAACGCCAGCGTAGGCGCTATCAGCACTACTACTGCGCAGGCATATGTAACAGCACACCCGCTAAATACCTCTTCCCTGGAGGCTTCGCTGAAAATGATCAATGAGCAGTATTGGGCAGCTACCGCTACCCTGTTTAACTTCATTGAAACCTGGAATAACTGGAAACGTTCCGGCTACCCGGCATTAACGCCGGTGAACTACCCGGGCAACTTTTCCGGCGGCGCTATTCCCAGGAGAATACCTTACCACTCCGGTGAGCCCGCCAACAACCCAACCGGTTACCAGGATGCTGTGACCCGCATGGGTGGCGATAACTTTACCGTTCGCACCTGGTGGGATAAACAGCCGTAAACTGTTTAGTGTTTGATGCAAGAGCAATAATTGTGGACCCGATGCAGCGGCTTAGTCCCGCTGCATCTTCCTTTGTAACCATAACTGACAAGGTGCGGTTGAAAACTATATACACCATGCGACATCTCATTATTTTATCTGTTACAGCAGTGCTTCATTGCTGGCTGTTTGTTCCTGCAAAGGCGCAGCAGCCGCTTTTTGAGCTGTTATCTGCCAAGGCTACCGGCATACGGTTCAGTAACGGGATCAGCGAAACGGAAAACCTGAACGTATTGGCCTATGAATACTTTTACAACGGGGGCGGTATAGCGGTAGGCGATATTAATAACGATGGACTGGACGATCTTTTCTTTACTGCCAACATGGGCAGCAACAAACTATACCTGAACCAGGGCAACCTGCATTTTAAAGATATTACCCGCGAAGCCTGCAAAGACCTGGAAGGCCGCACCGGCGCCTGGAAAACAGGCGTGGCCATGGCCGATGTGAACGGCGACGGCCTGCTGGATATTTATGTTTGCTATTCGGGCAAAACACCTACCGAGCAACGCCGCAACCAGCTGTTCATTAACCAGGGTAACCTGCACTTTAAAGAAAGTGCAAAGGAATACGGGCTGGATGATCCCAGCTACAGCACCAACGCCGTATTCTTTGATTATGATAACGACGGCGACCTGGACATGTTTCTGCTGAACCACAACGTAATAAAAATAGATAACCTGGAGCTGGCCAAACGCCGTGCGGAAACAGACTCGCTGGCCGGCAACAAGCTATATGAAAATAATAACAACCACTTTACCGATGTTTCGCAAAAGGCAGGCATTATACAAAACCCGCTTACTTTCGGTTTAGGCGTTGCCGTAGCCGATATAAACAAAGACGGCTGGCCCGACCTGTATGTGACCAACGATTATAATGAGCCGGACCACCTGTATATTAATAACCACGACGGCACTTTCAGGGAAGGCACACAGCAAAGTTTCCGCCATCTTTCCCAGTTTTCAATGGGCGTGGATATTGCCGATTATAACAATGACGGCCTGCCGGATGTAATGACGCTGGATATGATGCCCGAAGATAACCGCCGACAGAAGCTGCTGCAGCTGCAGGAGAACTATGAGTCGTTTGCGCTGATGCTGTCGCAGGGCCTGTATAAACAGTATATGCGTAATATGCTGCAGCTGAATAACGGCGATGGCACCTTTAGCGAAATCGGGCAGCTGGCCGGCATATCCAATACCGACTGGAGCTGGTGCCCGCTGCTGGCCGACCTGGATAACGACGGGTATAAAGACCTGTTTGTAACCAACGGCTACCTGCGGGATTACACCAACAAAGATTTTTTACGCTACTGGGGCGATTATAAAGTAAAGAAAGCGGTAGACCGGGAGCCGGTGATGCTTATGGACCTGGTAACCGCCATGCCCTCTACCAGCCTGATGAACTATGTTTTCAGGAACGAGCACGATCTCACCTTCTCCAATAAGCAGAAAGAATGGGGCATTACAAAAGCGGCTGTTTCCAGCGCAGCCGTGTATGCCGATCTTGATAACGACGGTGACCTGGACCTGGTGATCAACAATATTAATGAGCCGGCAACGGTGTACAGGAACAGGAGCCGGGAACAAAATAAAGGCAATTACCTGGCGGTGAAGCTGCACGCCAAAACACCAAATACTGCTGCCATTGGCGCAAAGGTAACGGTATATGCCAACGGCGGCCTGCAGTATGAAGAGGTAAATCCCGGCAGGGGCTATCTTTCATCCCTGCCCGCCAGCCTGCATTTTGGCCTGGGCAATACTACCCATGCCGACTCCATACGCATTATATGGCCTGATAAAACCACGCAGCTGCTGACAAATGTAGCTGCTAACCAGCAGCTGGCAGTAGACTATGCGGGCATTAAAGCACCTGCCGCACAAAAAGATACTGCCACCCAAACACTTTTCAGCCGGGCAAAAGGTATTATTGGTTATAAACATGAAGATGACCAGCTGAATGACTTTAAACGGCAGCCGCTGATGATGTTCATGTATTCCAGCGCCGGCCCTGTGCTGGCTAAGGGCGATGTGAACAACGACGGCCGTGAAGATGTGTACATCAGCAGCGATAAAAACCAGCCGGGCCGCCTGTTTGTGCAGCAGCCCGGCGGCGCTTACACCATCAGCAACGAGTCTGTGCTGGATGCGGAAGACGGCCCCGTAACCGCTGATGCGCTGTTCTTTGACGCCAATGGCGACGGGTTTAACGACCTGTACCTGGCCAGGGGCGGCTATGCGCTGTTTGAGCCCAATACGCCCGCCCTGCAGGATGCCCTGTACCTGAATGACGGAAAGGGGAAGCTGGTGCTGGCAAAAGATGCGCTGCCCGATGTGAGCGCCAACAGCAAATCGTGTGTACGTGCCTGTGATTTTGATAATGACGGTGATATGGACCTGTTCATCGGCGGCAGGGTAATACCCGGCAAATACCCGGTACCGCCTGCCTCCTGGCTGCTGGTAAACGACGGCAGGGGAAAGTTTACGGCCGCCGCCGTGCCCTTTGCCAATATTGGGATGGTCACCGATGCGCTGTGGACCGATGTGAATAAGGATGGCCGGAAGGATCTGCTGCTATGCGGCGAGTTTATGCCCGTAACATTGTTCCTGAACACACCTGCCGGCTTTACAGATAAAACCAGTGATTATTTTGAACAAAAGCCAAATGGCTGCTGGTTTAGCATGGCGCTGGCCGATGTGGACGGCGATGGAGAGGACGATATAGTGGCCGGTAACCTGGGCCTGAACACGCAGGTGCATACATCGGCAAAAGAACCTGCGGAGTTATATTATGCCGACTTTGACGGCAACGGTTCTGTTGATCCGTTCTTTAATGCCTATATCAACGGCATTAGCTATCCCATGGTTAGCCGCGATGAGCTGAATGACCAGATCTACCCGATGCGCCGTAAGTTCAGCTCATACAAGAGCTATGCAGATGCTACCATCAAAGACATTTTTTCACCTGATGAGCTGTCTAAAGCCGGCAAGCTAACATTAACCGACTGCCGTTCGCAATGTTTCCTGCGCAGGAACGGCAAATTTGTTGCCCGGCCGCTGCCTTTGCAGGCGCAGTTTTCCATGGTTACTAAAATTATGGCCAGCGACTTTAACCATGATGGTAAAACAGACCTGCTGCTGCTGGGTAACCATAGCGATAACCGTTTGAAAATGGGCAGCCTGGATGCCAGCTACGGCTGCCTGCTGCAGGGCGATGGCAGGGGACAGTTCAAATACGTACAGCCGTCTGTTTCCGGGTTGTCTGTTTCCGGCGATGTAAAATCTGCCGCAGAGGTAACCATTAATACAACAAAATATATGATGATAGGCGTGAACAACGTAGGTGTTTTACTATATAAAGAACAATAACTATGTGGAAATGGATATTAGCCTGTTTATTGATATGCCGGCCGGCATATGCCCAGCGTACGGCCACTGCTTTTGCCAATGAGGTGCAGCCCGCTGTTTGGGCTATTACTATGGTAATGCTGCACGATGTGGTAAACCCTGCTGCAGCAGCCCGTTACTATGCCTACTGCACGGCGCCGGCCTATGAAATAATAACGCAGCATAACGGCAATATGCCGCGTATGAGCAGCTTTGTTAAGTCGTACCCGGCTGTTACGATCAGCGGCGCCAAAGACGATTACAATTATGAAGCCGCAGCTTTGTACGCCATACTTGAAACGGGGCGCCTGATGCTGCCCTCCGGCTTTATGCTGGAGGAACAGGAGGAAAAAATGCTGCGCTTCTTCAAAAAAGAAAAGCTGTCGCAAAAAGAGATAAACCGTTCCGTGGCAGTAGCAAAGGAAGTGGTGGCGCAAATCATAGGATGGTCAAAGGCCGACCATTATAACCAGCTGAGCGCGAGAATACGTTATACGCCCATCAAAGGCGAAGGCTACTGGTACCCCACGCCGCCGGCTTATATTGAAGCTGTGGAGCCGCACTGGCGTACCATACGCCCCATGGTAATAGATACCTGTGATGCGTTTAAGCCTTTACCGCCCGTGCCTTTCAGCAAAGACACCACCAGTGCATTTTACGCGCTGAATAAAGAAGTATATGAAGCAGTGCTCCATCCTAAAAAAGAAGAGCTGGTGATTGCCTCCTTCTGGGATTGCAACCCCTTTGCAGTATCTACCGCGGGGCATATGGCCATCGGGTTTAAAAAAATAACACCCGGCGGGCACTGGATGAATATTGCCGGCATTGCGGCTAAAAAAGCAAACCTCGATTTTGATAACACAGTGCTGCTGCACACCTTAACGGCGGTTACGGAAATGGACGCCTTTATCAGCTGCTGGGACGAAAAATACCGCAGCAACCGCATACGGCCCGAAACCTATATTAACCGCTATATTGATGTGGAATGGAAGCCGCTGCTGCAAACACCGCCTTTTCCCGAATACACCAGCGGGCATAGTGTGGTGTCTACCGCTGCCGCGCAGGTGCTTGCATATATGATGGGCGATAGTTTTTCATTTACAGATGATTCGGAGATCATGTTTGAGATACAGCCGCGCAGCTTTACCTCCTTTATGCAGGCGGCTGCGGAAGCAGCCATCTCCCGCCTGTACGGCGGTATTCACTTTCGTGACGCAATAGAGAACGGGCAGCAGCAGGGTATGAACATCGCCAATGCGATCATTGCAAAGCTGAAAGCAGCAGGTGTGCAGCCGTGCGTTCATAACAGTATGGCACGGTATATGTGAGCTAATACAACACAGTTACTTACTAACCCATTATAACATCACTCCTCCACTTTTACCGGTGGCAGGAGTGATTGCTTTTTACGGCGGTAGCACTGCTTCGCGGCGCGCAAAAAAGGGCCCCGGTTTACCGGGACCCTTACATTGTCACAGGGGTGGGATATTGTTAGTGTTTAATTACCTTACGGGTGATCACTTCATTACCAACATATATCTTCAGCACGTACATACCAGTGGGCAGGCTGGAGAGGTTAATGGTTTGCCCGTTGCTGATACGCTGGGCAGGCCTTACTTCTGTGCCGCTCATGTTATACACGCGGATGTAATACTGGTCGGCCTTGCTCTTCACTTTTACAGATAGGTTATCTGTAAACGGATTGGGCGCCAGTACTACGCTGATGGTGCCATCGTCATCGGTAGCTGCTGCAGCAGATGTTTTACCCGGTGCAACCAGGGTAACCGGGTTGCTCATAACAGCTTTTGCGGCTGCTGTAGAAGGCTGTACCACCAGTGAGGTAGCCCAGTCGTTCAGGTTCAACGGCTGGCCGTTCAGTGAAAGGTTGGCCAGGCAGGAGAAGTCGCCGCGGAACACGTAGGCATTGCCGCCGAAATTAATGTCCTGGTAAAGGATCACTTCATAACCACTCTTCACCTTTAACGCGGAAATATCATCGTTCGGAACGCCCAGGGCATTCAGGTCGGCCATGTTATAGCGGCCGGGCGCCAGGCTAACCGCATAACCGCCGTAATTGCAATCCTTATAAACAGTGGCTGCGCCGCTGCTGCTGCCGCCGGCAACATTGCCGGTAATGGTATAAGCGCCAATAGAGCCGTAGTTGGAATAACCGTCTGTAGCAGGGTTGCCGGCGCCGGTGCCGGTTACTGCTACATAATAAGTACCTGCTGCCAGGCTTGCATTAATGCTTGCCGGTAAACCGGAAGGGTTAGCGGTAGCCACTACGCCGCCGGTGCCGTTATACAGGGTAGCCAGTATATCCAGGTTGCCATGGTGGGGTGCGGGGTTGAAATTAATGCTGGCATTGCCGCCGGTAGTGGTGAAGGAAAACACATCCACATCCGCCGTACGTTCAATAATACCGCTGCTGCTAACATTACCGCTGCCATCTACATTCAGCACGGCGGCAGCGCCAATGGCATTGCCGTAATCATCTGCGCGGTAGCCTACGCCATAGGTAGCGCTGGTGATCTTTGCCAGGTCGTCCTCTTTCTGGTTGGCGTTGTTATATTCGCCTTTGCTCCATTGCACAATGGGTTTGTAGTAACCTACGCCCATAATGGGGGCCCAGTTGCCCTGGCCGGCGTAGTATTCTTCCGCAGGAGAGGTTCTGCCGTCGTGGCTCAGGCCAAAGGTGTGGCCTACTTCGTGGGAGGCGGCATCGCCGGCGCCTTTTACACCGCCGTTAAATACCCAGCAGGGGGTATCGTCATTCCAGTTAAAAGAGCCTACATAAGCTACGCCGCCTGCGCCGGGGGCTGCGGTGTTGGTGGGCGTAAAAATGCAGCGCATTCTCCTGTTCTTGGGATAGGTGTTAAACACAGCTTCGCTGGTAGTAACGTTCACGTGGAAAGGTTTGTAATCTTCACTTACCAGCTCCCATACTTCCTGCATTTCTGCTTCGGTAAGGGTAGCCGGTGCGGCATTAATGGGATTGCCGTTGTTCCAGGGAGTGCCTGAAACGTACTGGCCGTCAAAGTCCAGCAGCACACAGCCGTTAGCGCCGGGGTAGCTTTGCAGGTTAGCGGGTACGGCCGCCGCATTTACGCCCTGCGTTGCCCTAGCGGCGCCGGGCGCCTGCTCCATATTAATGCACAGTACCTTGTTAATGTCCTCTTCTTTCACATAGGCGTTACCGGTACTGTCTGAATAATATTTGTATGCTTTTTTGCTTTGCCTCAGCACAATGTTACCTTCTACCGTGTTGCCCTGTATGCGAACAAAGAAGGAGGAGCCGGGGGTATTGGCTATTTCACCGGCCAGGAACTCTTCTGTATCGCCGCCGGTGGAGCGGAAATTCACTTTAGCATTTAATGTGGTATTGGCGCTTATTCTCAGCTGTGCGCCGCTTACAAACTGTTGCTGCCGGGCAGTGGCCTGCTGGCGGAATTCGCGCACCAGGCTGCGGGTATTGCCCAGCTGAAATCCTTTCTGCTGGCCAAACACGGCAGATGTGACAAGCAGGAGCAGGAGGCCTGCGGTATATTTTAGAGCTCTTTTCATAAGGATATTGTTTAAGGGTTTTAAAGTTTGGTAATACGGAACCAGTTAATATTCCATCCGCCCGCCGCCGCATAAATGCCAAAGTTGTAGGTGCCGGCATTTATGTTCACGGTTTGGGAAATGGTGGTCCAGTTCTGCCATCCGCCGGTGCTGGGTACATCAATAGCGCCCAGTACTATGGAGCCTGCATTCAGGTCCTGCGAAAGGCGGCCGCCGCCATTAAGGCTGGCCACACGGTATTCGATTTTATAAGCGCCTGATGTGGGTACGGTAATATTGTTGTAGGCCATCCAGTCGCCGGTATCTATCCAGCCTACGTTCTGGCCGCCGCCTGCGTCGGTGGTGTTTTCTGTTTGCACGCCCAGCATGCTGCTGTAGCTCTCTGCCTGTACGGTCTGGCTCCAGGCAGGCGGGTTGCTGCCGCCACCATCCTGGTACACGCGTACATAGTCTACATACATCTTTGCGGGGAATGCGTTGTTGTCAATGTTGAAGCCGGGCCAGTTGCCGCCAATGGCAAAATTCAGCAGGATGAAGAAATTGCGGTGAAACTCTTCGGTGCTGTTAATGTTGTTGGCAATATTTGCTTCATTATACTGCACACCATCTACAAACCACTTGATGGAAGAAGGGTTCCATTCTATGCTGTAAACATGGTAGCCGGTAACGTTTACCGGGGTGCTGGAGCCATACGATGCATGATTGCCGTCCGGCCCCTGCCAGTGAATGGTGCCTACGGCATTGGCATCGGTGTTCACATGTTCCATAATGTCAATTTCGCCGCAGGCAGGCCAGCCAACGGAGCCTATGTTATCGCCCAGCATCCAGAAAGCGGGCCAGGCGCCGGAGAACGCCGGCATTGCAATGCGGGCCTCTATCTTACCATACGTCCAGGATTTTCTGCCCTGGGTTTTCATTCTTGTGGAGGTGTAGTTATAGCCGCCATAGCTTTCATGCCGGGCGGTAATTACCAGCTGGTTGTTTTCAATGGTAGCGTTTTCGCGGCGGTAATACTCCAGCTCATTATTACCCCAGCCGCCACCGCCGGTTTCAAATACCCAGTCAGGGCCAATGCTACCGTTAAACTCGTCTTGCCAAACGAGCTGCCAGTTTTGTGAGAATGCCGCTTGCTGTATGCCGGTAAGGGCTAACAGCAGCAATAGAAATTTTACTGGTTTCATGTGTTGTTTTTTTTGTGTTTCTAATGTGTGAATGGTTTTGAGATGGCTGTTGCCAGCTACAGTAATGATTGCCCCGTTAGTATGGGCCGGGTTAAAAGCCGGTATGCCTAACGGGGCATCGGCTAATTGCAGGTAAAACGGGTTTTGCATATGGTTAAGGTTTAATCTGCAGTGAGGGAAATATATTGTTCAATAACAGCCGTTCTGCATCAATAAACGAAGCGGCGGCTATGGACCGCAAATGCGGTACGCACAGCTTGTATGCCGGTAAAAGTGAGGTGGTTGTAATAATTTGGTAAAAGGGTTGTGTAAATGTTTTTGCTTCATGCATGCTGGTTTTTAATGAGTACAATGCTATTATCAAAAGGGAATGGTCCCGGAATAAACCGGGACCATCTCATTTTTCATTTTTAACTATTACTGTAGCCTTATCACTTTAGCAGTGGCTACGCGATGGGTGCTCCTGTTCTCTACTTTCAATATCCAGATGCCTGCGGGCACCTGGCCTGTTTGCAGCTTAATAAACTGTGTGCCTTTGCCGGCCGCCGTTTGTTCGGTGGTTAGCACAGGCGCGTTGCCTTTCATATCCAGCAGGGATATTTGTAACCTGTCGCCGGGCTGCGCATCCACCCTTACCTGCAGCTCGTTGCCGGTTAACGGGTTGGGATATACCAGCAGGTTCGCATTGCCTGTTGGCTGCGTTACTGTTTGTACGTTGGTGCTTGCAGCAGTGCGCGCCAGGCTGGCGCCGCAGGCGCCCAGCGGTTTCCACCACCAGTCGGCAGTGCCGGGGGTTACGTTGTACAGCGCATCTGACAGGCTTTCGTACAGCATGCCGTTGTACACAACACGGTCGCCTTTGTTGTAAATTTTCGGGTAAGGCTCATACGTGGGTACGCCTGCGCAGTTGCCGGTACCGCCGCCGCTGGTAACTACAACGGTTACTGCTGCAGATGTAGTGGCTGCGCCTGCATTGTCGGTAGCTTTGGCAGTAAGGGTATAAGTGCCGGCTGCTACGTTAGCCCAGGTGTAGCTGTAAGGGGCAGTAGTGCTCTCGCCCAGTTTGCTGCCGCCGTTAAAGAATTCCACTTTTGCTACGTTTCCATCGCTGTCGGTGGCGGTAGCCTGAATGGTAATGTTTGCAGGCGCTGCAAAAGATGCGTTGCTGGCAGGAGAGGTGAGGCTGATGGCGGGCGCTGTATTACCACCGCCGCCGGTGCAATCGCTCACGTATTGCCAAACCTTGCCGTCGCCGTTGTTAATGTCGGGCCGCTCATTCTGTGTCCACCATTTTGCTTTGTAAACTTTGCTGTTGTACACTACCTGCATATTTGCCGTGTACACGTCCGTTGCGGTCCACGCGGCTATACCGTTACAACCGCCGCCACCGTTGGTGCCTACCACAATGGTTACAGCGGTGGATGTGGTTACTGCGCCTTTGTTGTCAGTAGCTTTGGCAGTAAGCGTGTAGGTGCCGGCAGCTACGTTGGTCCAGCTGTAGCTGTAAGGGGCTGCCGTGCTTTCACCCAGCCTGGTGCTGCCATTGAAGAACTCTACTTTAGCTACAGAGCCGTCGCTGTCATTGGCGCTGGCCTGTATGCTTACGGTGGCGGGCGGCGTAAAGGTGGCATTGTTAGCCGGGGAAGTGATGCTTACAGTAGGGGCATTATTTCCGGGGTTGTTATTGCCAAAGAAGTAATCGTAGTAGTTGGTGGCAAATTCATCGCCATTCACCTTGTCCCAGTTAACAGACCAGGTCATAATGCCACGCAAACCAGGATAACCGGCCCCCTTTCTTAACGTATAGGCGCCGCCGTATGACTGGCCTTTGGTGAGGTAATCCAGCGCTTTCTTTACGTTGGCCGGAGTGGTGTAACCGCTGCCTGCCGCAGAGGTGGAGGCAGGTAAGCCAAAAGCTACCTGGTCTTCACGCAGGGCAGGGAAGGTTTGGCTGGTGCCGCTTACGGGGAAGCCGGCCAGCAGCATTTCCGTCATGGAAACAATGAAGTCAGAAGTAGCCGGGTTATACACCTTATTATCCAAACCCGTTACAGAACCGGTGTTGTACAGCTGCGGATGAATAAAGGTAAGCTCATCTTTCAGGCCGTATATCACCGGCAGGTAAGCGCCTACCAGCGGGGAATAGGCCGAGCCGTAAGCTGTTTGCACATAGTAGGTTTCCGGCGCCATGGTCAGCCAGCAATCTTTACCCTGGCCTTTGCGGTAGTTGATCACCTCTTTGCAGGCGGCAACCAGGTTCACCACTTTGGCAGTAGTAGGGTGGGTAAAGTCTTTATCGCCATTATCCAGTATCAGCGTGGTGCCGCCTTCCAGGTCAATGTCAAAACCATCAAAGTTGTACTGGTCCATTAAGGATTTGAGAGAGCTTACAAAGGCGGCTTTTTGTGTGGCAGTAGCTAAGATAACAATACCATTTTGCCCGCCTATTGACAGTAATACTTTCCGGCCCTGTGATTGCAGCAGCGCAACGTCCGATTTGAAATCGGCCGCGGAAACACCGTCCGGCGTAAACATAAGCGTAGCCTGGTCAGCGCCTGCTTCTGCAAAAGCAACGTCTATTACATTGTATTTGGCATTTACATCGCGCAGGCGAATATAGGGTGCATTCGCATCATTCCAGTTATGCCAGTAGCCTACTATTACCTTACCGGTGCCCTGGTTGCCGCCGCCGGTTGTAGCGGTGATGGTAACTGCGGCGGATGTGGTTACAGCGCCTTTATCGTCTGTGGCTTTAGCGGTAAGCGTATAAGTGCCTGCAGCAATATTGCTCCAGGTATAGGTATAAGGTGCAGCGGTTTTTTCACCCAGCTTGGCAGCGCCGTTATAGAATTCTACTTTAGCTATGGAGCCGTCATTATCGCTGGCCGTAGCTGTAATGGTTACACTGGCCGGCGCAGTAAAGGATGCATTGTTAGCCGGTGAGGAAATGCTTACCGCAGGTGATTGATTGCCGGTGCTGCCATTGGCAAATACTTCATTCAGCTTGTTCACCAGCTTGGATTTGGTGTTGGGGCAGTAGATCAGCTTTCCTTTGGCAACAGTGCTGCTGGTCATATCGGTCATATCGCCGAATACCTGCCATACGATTACGCCTGCCAGGCCGTTGTTTACAATGTATTGCGCCTTTTCACCAATAGAGCGTTCGTTATCGTAGCTCAGGAAGTAGTTGCCTTTTGTTTTGTAAGGCACTTTGGCCACATCATCCCAGTACTCCGTCCAGCCGGAGCCTGCGCCGGTGGCCTGCAGTATATAGCTGTAGGGCGGCGTACCGTCCCACAGGTCCTTTGCCCAGTTGGTATAGTCTGCGCAGGTTTGTATAGGACCATCTGGCTGCACGGTTTCGGCACGTTTGGTAGTGGCGCCGTTCAATGCTGCGGGGCCGCTGGTAATTACGCCGCGGCCATAAAAAGGCGCGCCCAGGTTTACCTTACTCATGTTAGCGCCCAGTTGGCGCAGGCCTTTTACAGTAGCGTCCAGCGAAAAGCCGCTGTACTCGGCACCCGGGTAATCATACAGCGGCGCGTTATGGCCTGCTTTGTTTGACCAGCCGCCGTTGTAGTCATAGGTCATCATGTTAAAATAATTCATGGAATTATTTAACCGTGACCACGGAAAGCCCTGCAGCTTGGAAGGCACTGCAGAAAAAGCGGCGCTGATCAGCTTATTGGGGCCAATGGCAGCGCGTACTGCCTCTACTAAAATGGCAAAGTTGGTATAGTCTGCCTGGCTGTAATGCTCAATGTTCATACCCGGGTCGTTAGGGTACTCCCAGTCAAAGTCAATACCATCAAAGCCCATGCTCATCAGCTTTTGGCAATCTGCCACAAACTTGGCGCGCTTGGTAGCATCGCCCGCTACTTCGGGATAGTGCTTGCACATGCTCCAGCCGCCGATAGAAGCCATTACCTTTACGCCTTTCTGGTGGGCCAGGTCAATAACGCCCGGTGCCCCGCCCTGTTTGGGAACCGACAGAGGGAAAGCGCCGGTAGCACCGGTATTCACATTCTTCCAGCCGCTGCCTTCATTGCGGTAGTCCAGGGAATAAGCATAACTGTTATCGGAAATATAGTACAGCGGGGCATCCAGCTCGCCATAGAGCAGGAACATGTCCCAGCTGCTGTAAATGTCTTCATTCACCAGCGGGGCAGGTTCCTGTACGGCGCCTACCTGGTAAATGTTCTTGTTGCGGAAATCGCCGCTGTGCAGCGATCCGTCTTTTGCCACACCAAAAAAAGAAAAGTTCAGGATCGTGTACTGGGAGTAGTCAACGTTCAGGTGGTTGTAGCCGCCTTTAGGCACCAGCCCTGCTACGTCTTTCCAGGCATCCCATTGGGTGATGTAACCGATCACCTGCTTGTTGTGCTGTTTGGTGGTAGCCGGCACAGATGGACTTACCTGTGCATGCGCGCTGCCCTGCCATAGCAATAGGGATAAACAGCATGCCTGCTTGATCCGGCGTAGCCAGCCGCCGGAATAAGGAGTAACTTTCAAGGTTCTCATATTAGGATAAATTTGGTTTGTTTAATGGCACACAGAAGTGCATCTGCCACAGGTGCCTTTACATCAACGAATTATAGGTTTTAATGAATAATGCATAGGTTCAATAAAAAGATATAGCGCGCGCAAAATCGATTTGGCCAAAGGTTACAAGATCAGCTCATGCATAGGTGTCGTTTATACAATCAAGAGGTACTACCAGGCCACGGTTTTTTTTACAACAAATATGTTCACTACACTATTCAGGGAACAAAGATATTGGGTACGGGAAAGATAAAAAACGCAGGTTAACAGGGATTACACATCGAAAAAATACGCATAAGTGCTGCGTAAATAACGGTACATAGTGTGAGTTGTACATTAAGCCCACACAGCGTTTCAGGCATCATCCATTTTTCGTATATGCAGGAACGGGCTAACCGGTCAGCGCCACGTTCCGGCAGCGCAATACTGTTTGCGGCTCATGGCCACAGAAGCGGGCGCGCCATATCAAGGGATGGCTTTTGACAGCGCCCCGCGGTTATTTCGCAGTTGGTTTACAGCTAATCTACTTTCCATTCCATAATGCCGGCGGCATGCTCTTTAGGCAGCTGCACTTCCATTCGCAGCGCGCTGGTTTGCACGGCTTCAAACTGCACATTATTGAAAGCATCTTTATTTGTCGTATAGGCGTTGCTGTTTTTAACAGGCGTCCATTTACCCGCAGCATCTTTATACAGCAGCTTCCAGCTCGCAGGCACCCGGCAGCCGCCCCAGGGGCCATCGTCATACCAGTATACCTGCGCATTGGAAACTTTAGCCGGGGCAGCAAAATCATACTCTACCCACTGTACCGTATCTTTTAGCGGCCACCAGTGGTAATAAGGTACGCTGCCGTCGTGTGAGCTGGCGGGCTCCAGCTGGTCGTTAAGCGCTCTTAATGTTTTGGTGGTATGTGAACCGCTTACCTTACTCCTGGAAGCTACGGTAGCGGGCCGCAGCGGTGTAACTGCAGCAGCCTTGTCTGCCACCCATACAGTCATATCACCGGGGCCGCGGTTAGCCCAGGCATAGTAGGGAATGGCGGTTACATTCGCCTCCTTTTCCACCACTTTATTACCGGCAGTAATAGCCTGCGTAACAGCAGCAGTATGTATTACTTCCACGCCGTTCAGCAGGTTGGGCTCAAAGCTGGCGGTGGCGGCATTTTGCTCATTTATCAGCAAATGCCTTACCGGTGCTTTGTTATCGGGCCATTCAAAGCAATACACCAGCGGGCCGCGTTGCAGGGCGGTCTTATTTTCATCTGCCCGCACCTGCGATTTGGCTTTTACATAACGTACATCCATGGGAAAGTGCACTTTAACTGCATCGCCTTTTTTCCAGCTGCGGTGAATGACAGCATAGCCATGTTCGGTTGTATACTCCGCCGGCCGGCCGTTTATGCTGATCGTGTATTTTTTTGTTTCAGGCGTGGCAAAGGTGTACAACCCGCCGGGCATGGGTGCTTCGTTTAGCCATGCCGGCAGGCGTATGGCCATGTCAAAGGTTTGGTTGCCGGCAGGGTTAATGGTAAAGGTAATATCACCATCCCATGGGTAATTGGTTTGCTGGTTTACCTCCACTGTTTTTTGCTGCAGGGGAATACGGGCGGTGCTTTGTACGAACAGGTTGGCGTAAATGCGGTTTTTACCCGTTGCATACACATAACCCGGTACAGAGGGAATAAAGCGGCATACGTTGCTCGGGCAGCACGCGCAGCCGAACCATTCGCTTCTTTCATGCTGGCCCATAGACTCCAGCGGGTTGGGATAAAAGAAACGGTTGCCTTTAATGGCCACGCCGGAGATCATGCCGTTGTAAAGTATCTGCTCCAGCACGTCGTAATATTTGGCATCTCCATGCAGCAGAAACAGGCGGTAATTCCAGTAAATATTGCCAATGGAAGCACAGGTTTCATTATACGCGCTCATGTTGGGCAGCGCATAATCCGGTCCAAAGCCTTCATGGCCGGCTTCTGCGCCAATGCCGCCGGTAATGTAGATCTTGTGGTCCACCACATCATGCCAGATGGCGTCAATGGCCTGTACATAGCCTTTATCGCCGGTAAGCGCCGCTACATCGGCCATGCCGCTGTACATATAGGTGGCGCGTACCGCATGGCCCACAGCGCGCGTTTGTTCTGTTACAGGGGCCTGCGCCTGGTTGTATTCACTGCCGTTGCCGCGGATGTCCAGGAAATATTTGGCCAGGTCCAGGTAGCGTTTGTCATTGGTAACGCGGTACATTTTTACCAGTCCCATTTCAATGATCTGGTGGCCGGGATAGTATTTCAAACCGCCTTCTATAAAGTCATGATATACCAGGTTGGCGTTTTTAATGGCAATATCCAGCAGTGTTCTTTTGCCGGTAGCCAGGTAATGGGCGGTGGCGGCTTCATATAAGTGGCCGGAGTTATACAGCTCATGGCTCAGCTCCGGGTCTTTTTCCCATCGCTTTTTGCCGGCCCAGCGATGCAGCTGCCCGCTGTCTTTTGCAATGGTGCGGTTGGTATATAAGTAACCATCCGGCTCCTGTGCTTTGCCAATGTAGTAGATCAGCGTGTCCAGCTGCGCCTCCAGCTTTTTATCGGGGTAGGTTTGCAGCGAGTAGCTGGCGCCTTCAATGATCTTATAAATGTCTGTATCATCAAACGGGTACTCTGTTTTGAACTTGCCTTTCTTGAGCTTGCCGGCTATCATGAAATTATCCACGCGGCCGGTTTTGTAGCATTGCTCCAGGGCAATGGGAATGGTTACCTTGTAGTTGGAAAGGATGCGCGGCGCCCAGAAATGGTCCGTTACCTTTACATCGGTAAAAGGTACCGGCTGAATAGGATAGTCCTGCGCAATAGCTGCTGCCCCGTGGATAAGCAGCAGGATAAGTGTCAGATGCACAATTTTTTTCATGTCAACGGATTTAGACCTGCATATGGAATTACTGTAAATGTAGGGATATATGGTTTTTATTAGTGACAATATTTTAACTGGTTTCGACCGGAATTTATTGTTCATCTGCGCGTTATGGAGTAACTTTTAGGTATTATAAAGGTTTTTATTCAACATAACGGGGATGCCATGAACAAAGAACAGGAACGGCTATTGCACAAAGACTGGAAAAAGTGGGGGCCATATGTATCAGACAGGCAGTGGGGCACCGTACGCGAAGACTACAGCGCAGACGGCAATGCCTGGGACTACACCACGCATGATATGGCACGCAGCAAAGCCTGGCGGTGGGGAGAGGAAGGGATTGCCGGCATTTGCGACAACCAGCAGCTGCTGTGCTTTGCCATAGCCCTCTGGAATAAAAAAGACCCCATCATCAAGGAACGGTATTTTGGGCTGAGTGGGCACCAGGGCAATCACGCAGAAGATGTAAAGGAGCTGTATTACTACCTGGATAGTACCCCTACCCACTCCTACATGAAAATGCTGTATAAGTACCCGCAGCAGCCTTTCCCATATACGCAGCTGCTGGAGGAGAACCGCCGCCGCGGCAAACAGGACCCCGAATTTGAGCTGATAGACACCGGCATTTTTGACAGGGATGAGTATTTTGATGTGTTTGTGGAATACGCCAAAGCCGCCCCTGAAGACCTGCTGATCAAGATTACCGTACATAACCGCGCGCAAACGCCGGCCGACCTGCATGTGCTGCCAACCCTATGGTTCCGCAATACGTGGGACTGGGGCTACGATAGCACCAAACCTTTGCTTTCCGGCAACGGGGCGGATGTAATAGATATTACCCATAAAAAGCTGGGCTATTACCAGCTGTATTGTGAGGATGCGCCGGAAATACTTTTTACAGAAAATGAAACCAACTTTCCCCGCCTGTACAATTACCAGGACGGTAAGCGCTTTTATAAAGACGGCATCAACGATTATGTGGTGCAGGGCCATACAGCAGCGGTGAATGATACGCTGCAGGGCACCAAAGCAGCAGCCAACTATCATTTTACAATACCCGGCGGCGGCGCCGCCACCATACGGCTGCGGCTGATGAAAGGCGCAGACTCCCATCCCTTTAAGGATTTTGATCTGACCTTCAATGCCCGGCAGCTGGAGGCCGATACTTTTTATCACACCCTGCAGCAAAAGCTGGCCACGGACGATGAAAAGCTGGTGCAACGGCAGGCCTTTGCCGGCATGTTGTGGAACAAACAGTTTTACTATTACTATGTAGCCCAGTGGCTGAATGGCGATCCGGCGCAACCCCCGCCGCCCGCGGAGCGGCTGACCGGCCGTAATAAAGAGTGGAAGCACCTGAATAATGAGGATATTATCTCCATGCCGGATAAATGGGAATACCCCTGGTATGCTGCCTGGGACCTGGCTTTTCACTGCATACCCCTGGCCATGGTTGACAGCACCTTTGCCAAGGAGCAGCTAAGCCTTTTAACCAGGGAATGGTACATGCATCCCAGCGGCGAGCTGCCGGCCTATGAATGGGCCTTTGACGACGTAAACCCGCCGGTGCATGCGTGGGCCGCCTGGCGCGTGTTTCAGCTGGATAAAGAATACAACAACGGCCAGGAGGACATTGCTTTCCTGGAGTCTGTTTTTCATAAGCTGCTGCTCAACTTTACCTGGTGGGTGAACCGTAAAGACACCAACGACAACAACATTTTTGAAGGCGGTTTCCTGGGCCTGGATAATATAGGCGTGTTTGACCGCACCGCGTCGCTGCCAACCGGCGGCTATATTGAGCAGGCAGATGGTACCAGCTGGATGGCCATGTACTGTTTAAACATGCTGCGCATATCCCTGGAGCTGGCCAGGCATAATAAGGTATATGCCGACCTGGCCACCAAATTTTTTGAGCATTTCCTGTACATAGCCGGCGCCATTAGCCGTATGGGAGAAGCCGGCGGGGAAGAAGGATTATGGGATGAGGAAGACGGCTTTTTTTACGACCAGATACGTTTTACCAACGATGGGGTTACTAAAATGAAGGTGCGCAGCATGGTAGGATTGATACCGCTGTTTGCCGTAGCGGTGCTGGATGAGGAAGTATTCACCACCCAGCCGGAGTTTACAAAGCGGCTGAAATGGTTCCTGGATTTCCGCCCCGACCTGGCCAGCCTGGTAAGCCGCTGGTATGAAAAAGGTACGGGAGAAATGCACCTGCTTAGCCTTTTGCGCGGCCACCGCATGAAACGCATACTGCGGCGCATGCTGGATGAAACAGAGTTCCTGAGCGACTACGGCGTGCGCTCCCTCAGCAAATACCATGAGCAGCACCCCTACGAATTTTGGCTGGATGGTAACCGCTTTACCGTAGCCTATGCCCCGGGCGAAAGCAACACCGGCATGTTTGGCGGCAACAGTAACTGGCGCGGCCCCGTATGGATGCCTGTGAATTACCTGATCATTGAAAGCCTGCAATACTTTCACCGCTATTACGGCGATGATTTTAAGGTAGAATATCCTACCCATAGCGGCAATTATTTAAGCCTGAAAGAAATATCAGTGGAGCTGAGCAAACGCCTGGTGCGCCTGTTCCTGCGCGATGAGAACGGCCGCCGCCCGGCAATGGGGGCACATGACAAGCTACAGCACGATCCTCACTTCAGGGACTACCTGCTGTTCTACGAATACTTTCACGGAGATAACGGGCGTGGCGCCGGCGCAGCGCATCAAACCGGGTGGACCGGGCTGGTGGTAAAGCTGCTTGAAGGCGTTACTGTGCATTTCTTATAAAAATAGGATCATACCCGTAATACTTTTCAAAGTCGCGGGTAAGCGCCAGGCGGTTACGGTACCCGGTTCTGTAAGCAATGTTATTAAGGCTGGACCTGGTTTGCAGCAGCAGGTCATAGGCCGCCATCATTTTTTGCTGCAGTATGAAATCATTTACCGGTATGGCAAATACCTGCTCAAAAGCTGTTTGCAGCACTACTTCGGGAGCCCCAAAGTGCTCGGCCAGCGCTGTGCTGGTTAACCTTTCCTGTACATTATGCTGAATAAAGTCCTGCACGCGGTTTGCCAGCGCAATGTGCGAATCAGGCAGGTGCACCGGCAGCTGCAGGGATTGCGCGTACTGCATGGCAAATTGCAGGTACAGGTCTACACAGCAGCGGTACAGGTAACATTCCGCCTGTACTTCCACATACCGGCAGGATAATAGCCTGCGCAGCAGCAAAGAGCCTATGACATTTATCCGGTAAGGCTGCTTGTTCACCGGGCCGTTTAAATGGTCGGTAGCGTGCAGGGTAAGCGGCAGCAGGCCGGGAAATTTTTCCGCCAGCGCAGGCAGCGTATCGGGCTGCAGGTTAATATGAAAGCTGGTAATCCGCTGGCCGGTGTCCAGCACGGCAGAATGAAAATCGGCGTGCAGGCTGAAAAGGTTCACCTCCTTCTCACTCAGCCGGAATGGTCCCATCTGGTCAATTACCGCATGTATGCTATCATCGTGCATATAATGCAGCGCCAGTATGTGCCGCGAAGTATAAGGGCGTAGAATAAAGTATTTGCGGGCGAAAATATCGTGGCCGAGTATGGAAAACTCGCTTACTTTAATATGCTGCGTAAGCATATCACAATCCTCATCCCGGTAAAAATAAGCGCCTGCATAAGGCATTAGCAGGTGCAGGTATTCATCGGGAATTTCTGCTGCAGGTGTATAGTTTTTGTCATCACGCTCAATGAGCAGCCATTTTTCTGAAGGAGTACTTGATGCATGCTTTTCCATGTGGAATAATGTTTAAATGTTAAATTCAGATGGCGTAACACAATACCGGTTTACGTTGGCACAAAATTATCTTGCGGCTTAGCTATAATATTCGCACGGGAACAAACAATCAATCAGGCGTTTTATTTTGTTAATATACGTAGCATCCTGTAAGCAGGATTTTCCTGCCGGCATTCCTGACAAAAAAATTATACAACCTGCCGTACCGGGATTAAATACTGGCAGGAAGGAGGGAAAAGCATCCGATGAAGATATGATTATGCCGCTGGAATAAAATGTTCCACCTGGAAAGGCAGAACCTGACTATATGTTCAAATAACCATAAAGACACCATATAGGTAGTGAACCTAGTTGAGTGTGAATAGAAAGTTGCTGAATGTATTAATCTCAAAACTTTTTACCGGAGCAGCACCCATCCCTTCAGTGTGATGGGAAGCTGCCACCGGTGGGAACAACGGAACCAGGCGTGAGCCGCCTTATATATATATAACGAAAGCTAAAGGTGCTATGCATGGCATTACAGGCATTGATAAATGTAGGTGCTGATGGGGCACTGTGTATATAAAATTCCTTAGAAAACCAGAATTATCACTTATCCGGCCCGTACTTTCTGCATATCATTTCCGGACAATCTCACCAAACAATCTCACCGGATAATTTACCGTGTATTGCGCAGGGCTTGTGGGGTAATGCCGTGATGTTTTTTGAACGCCCGGTTAAAATTGCTCATCTCTGTATAGCCCAGGTCATAGGCAATATCCGCAAGGTGCCGGTTTGTTGTGGTGATCAGGAAATAAGCCCTGGCCATACATTGCTCATGCACAAAGGCAGGCAGGCTTTTTTTGAACAGGCGCATAAAGTGGCGGCTGAGCGTTTTTTCATGCATATGGTTTTCCCGCGCCAGCCTGGAAAGCGTAAGATGAATATGCGGGTTAGCCTTTATCATTTCCCATATTTTAACCAGCAGGTTTTTATTGGGCATGGCCGGTAACCCGCTCAGGTGCTCCTGTTCGGTTAGCGCTTTACAATATTGGGTAAGTATTTTAAGTATGCCGGTTTTAAACTCCATCAGCAGTATGCCGCCGGTTTCCCGGCTATGGCGTATGGCCTGCAGCGCATCTGATACCGTATAATCTATCAGCACCGGCTGCAGCAGCTTGCCTTCGCTGCTGGCTGTCATTACCCGGTTCATTAATTCAGCTATCTCCTTGCTGCTTTCCGCCATCTCCTCCAGCCAGGTGTATTCAAGCTCCATGTGCAGCGACTCGGCATCGCCGGCCTCAAACCACGCTTCATTAACACTGTTAGGTAAATAAATTAAATTATAGCATTGCGGTTCCAGCAATACGCGGCCAAAGCCCTGTACCTGTGCAAACACTTTACCGGCCAGCATATGCCGTAATGCAAGGGTTGGCTGGTCAACAGAAAAGTAAAGGCTTACCGGCCGGGTAATCATGAAACGATAAATATAAATGCGGTAATGCTTATGAATAAAGGTTTGAATAAGAATGGTGCCAAACTGGTATTGCCTGTACTGGCGGTCACTCCAGGGCGCCAGGTAGGGTTGCAGATGATCGGGGATGGGTATGTCTTTACCCGGATCATGGGTTTGATCAGGGGCGATCAGAACGTTCATTACGTGAATAAATTATATGAGTTGATTAGGTTGATCTGTTTTTAAAGCAGGTTAATGTTGAATGTGCTCGTTTTTCATATATGGAACATAACTCCGGTACTTTCCGTAACAGAAACACTATAAAGCAATATTAAACAAAAACTGTTGAATTCAGCGCCACTGCTGCTAAATAGCTATAATGGACAATAGCGTATAACCTTTACCGTAGTAAAACAGATACCCCCTTCTTGAATACTTTTTCACCGGTGTCTTTATTCGTATAGCTCAGCATCCAGGCATAGGTGCCTACCGGCTGCGGCCGGCCGTTAACTGTACCGTCCCATTTATTGCGCCAGTCATTGGTTTCAAAGATCAGCTGACCTAAACGGTTGAATACAGAAAATTTGAGGTTAATGGCCTTATAGCCGTTAAGGGGGTACAGGTAATCGTTAATGCCGTCGCCGTTAGGGGTAAAGCCGGTTGGCACATCAATATAGCAGCTGGGCACGGCTTTGATAATATGATGGGCCGTATCAAAGCAATTCATGTTGCTTTGCACAATAAGCATGGCATCGTACTCCCGCTCCTCGTTAAACTGGGGATAAATTTGCGGCAGAGGGTTCATCGTAGTGGTAATAACGCCGTTGCCAAACTGCCACATGTAGCCTACAATGCCGCTGCCGGTGCTTTTATTCACAAAGGTAACCGCATCCTGCGGGCACAGTATGTCTGCAGATACGGTAAAATCCGCATGCAGCTCATTGGTTAATACAATATCCTGGCTGCTGCTGTCTGTGCATACGCCGTTTGATACGGTGAGCTGAATGGTATGCGGGCCAAAAACATCGTACGACTTCACAGGATTTTGCGCCGTGCTGAAGGTGTTCCCGTCAGAGTTCCATATCCATTTATTTACCCCGTTGGCGCCGTTGTGGGACAGCACTACGGTATCGTACTCGCAATGCAGGTGCATGGTATAGGTGAAGCTTGCATTTACAGTATCGCTGGTATTAAAGGGCAGCGATGTGCCGGCCGGCGATGGCTGCCAGCATTCGCTTAACAGGGTGTTGCCGTCGCTGCCTGGCTTTAATGTTACCTGGTAGGCGCCGCCCCGGTATACCGGGGTAGAGAGCTGTAAAACAATCGTATCTGCCAGGCCGTTATGGCAAAGGCCTGCAGCGCTTTGTATGTTTATAGGCGATGTGCCGCTGATACTGAAATCAGTGCCATTGGGGGCAATAGAGCTGCAGCGTACGGGCTGGGATAATACCACCTGTACCTGCTGTGGGGCGCAGCTTACCGGTACAATATGATCCAGGTAAGAGGGCGTGTATGCGGCTACAGTAAAGGCTGTAGGCGGTATGTTGTTACCGGTGCCCGCGGAGTTTTCGCAGGCATCCAGCAGGGAGTTGCCATCGGTGCCGGTTTTAAGGCGAACCGTATAATTGCCGGCCGGCAAAGGGCCGCTCAGGGTAAGCACAATGGAGTCCATATCAAACCCGTTTGTGCAGTTCACGCCCGTAGCGCCGGTAATGGCAACGCCCGCGCCGCCCAGCACAAAATCACTGCCGTTGGCTGCCAGGCTTTTGCATTGCACCTTTTTATTCAGCTTAACGCCAATGGCCGGCAGGCCGCAATGATAGCCTGCATGATCTATTTGTGGTACCAGGGGATCTGTAATGCTGGCTGTGCCACCGTTAAACTTCAGGTCGTACCCGCTTTGCGAGTCGGAGAAATGGCTGATGAGCAGCAGGTAATCGTGGCCTTTCTGAATGGTAGGCATGGAGCTCCATAAAGGCTGCCCAAAGCCGCCGCACACCTCCAGCGCGGCGCCTGCATTGGAAGCGCCGGTAATGCCATATTCACCGGACCATCCCGAAGCTACAAACAGCTGGTTGTTGGTGAACACCTGGCTTAACGAGCGGTTGGTTACATCAAACAGCTGCCAGTCATAATCTTCTTCCAGCGTATGCGGGGTAATGGTGAACCCCAGGGTGCCGGTGGCGTAACAGGTAAATTTATACCAGAAAGGGTTTTTATCGGTATAAGCATCGGGGCAGTTCATACCGGGAATAGTTCTGCCGCCGCAGATAGGTACGGATGATTGGGTGAAGGTTTTGGTACCGCATAC
>NZ_DASTRI010000024.1:0-39100 GCF_035761305.1 Chitinophaga sp.
AATGCTTTTTCACATCTTTCTGGTAGGTGAGCAGGTTTTCCCAGCTGATAAAGCTGCTTTGTGTATTGGTAATAGACGCCTGTGAGTTGGCGCCTTTACCGTTAATGGAATTTTTGCCGTAAAACTGCCCCGCTACAGCGCCGGACTGCGTGGTGGAGAAGGTGGATTTAATATCCAGCCCTTTCAGCGGCGTAATGTCTACATACACAGCGCCGGAAAAGCGGTTGGTTTTGGTATTGGCGGCCCACGCGCCCGGCTGCTCATCTACCAGGGGATTAATGTCTGAACCGCCGGCAGGGTACAAATTAATATTACCGGCAGCATCAAAAGGCTGGCCCAGCGGAATAGCTTTGAAAGCAGCGTTGAACGGGTCGCGGCGGCTGTCATTATCAATGTATGCATACTGCGAGCTGATACCTGCTTTCAGCCAGCTGTTAATAGTTTGATCTACATTAAAACGCGCGGTATAACGTTTGTAGTCATCCATTTTCAGGATGCCTTTTTCATGGTAATAGCCGGCGGAGAAATACACCTTTGTTTTTTCCGTGCCGCCGGACACGCCTACCGCGTAGTTCTGCTGTGCGCCATGATGCAGCAGCAGGTCTGCGTAGTCAATGTACTGGTGGTTTTGAATGGCCGCCAGCTCCAGCGGGTTAAAGATCAGCGGATCATCGTCGGGGCTGTTCCAGGTACCGGCTGCGCGATAGGCCTCTCTTTTAAAGGCAATGTATTCCGGCCCGGTTTTCATACGCCCGTATTTGGCCACTTCAGAAACGCCGCTATAGGTGCTGAATGTAAGCTTGGGTTTACCGGTGCTGCCTCTTTTGGTGGTGATGATGATAACGCCGTTGGCGCCACGTGAACCGTAAATGCTGGTGGAGGATGCATCCTTCAGCACATCTACCGATTGTATGTCGTTGGGATCTATATCGCTCATGTTCACGCCCTGCACCCCATCAACTATATACAGCACATTGTTGGAACTGGATGGGTTGGCAATGGAGCGCGTACCGCGTATGCGTATGTTGGACTGCCCGCCGGCATAGCCGTTATCCCTGTAAATATCTGCACCGGGAATTTTTCCCTGCAGGGCCTCTACGGCGTTAGAGGCAGGCACTTTCACCGTTTCATCGCCTTTAATAGATACCACTGAGCCGGTGAGGTCGCGCTTTTTTACCTGGCCGTAGCCTATCACCACTACCTCATTTACATTTGATACGCTGTTGCTTAGCGCAACATCAAGGGCGGTGCGGTTACCGGCCGTAATTTCCTGGGTGCCATAGCCTATATAGCTGAACACCAGCACCGCATTGGCATCGGGCACTTTAATGGAAAACACGCCGTCTGCATTGGCGGCGGTTCCCTGGGCAGTGCCTTTAATGTTTACCGTGGCGCCGGGCAGCGGCTGTTTGGTTACCTGGTCGGTAATTTTCCCGGTAATGGTTCGCTGCTGCGCCAGTACAGGGCTGCTGCAATATAATAGCAGCAGTATAACCTGGAATAATAATGTGGATTTAGTTCTCATAACGAAAGGTATTTAGCATGGTTAAGTTGGCATTAGTCAATTGCTATGCTTTCCGGTTCTTTTTCAGCGCGGCGTATCTCTCTCCATCCGCTGTACAGCAGGCCCTTATCAATATCCGGTTTGGGAAAAAACAGGCTGGCCACATATCCCACCCCTATTACAATCAGGTGGCTGTATACGCCCAGCATTAATTTGTGATGGGTAAAATTGTATTTGCCGAGATCCAGCAGCAGGGTTTTATGCGCTCCTAAGCCAATGGCCGTGGAGGTTAAAAAAGCATAGGCCGTAAATAATATGCATACAATAATGGCAATGGTAATGCCCTGGTTATTGGCGCGCGCGCTTAAAAGGCCCAGGAGAAAAATGCCTACGATGCCGCCGGAAAAAATTGCATACAGGGTAAAGATGATGCCCAGCACGCCCTCATCGCCGGCGCTGATATAAAACATGGCAATAAGGATAGACAGCAGGCCGGATAGCACTACCAGCACCTTGCCTGCCCGCAGGTATTCCTTATCAGAGCGGCCGGGGCGTATCTTCTTATAATAATCCTCTACGCCTACGGCTGCCAGGGAATTAAGGTCGGCGCTCAGGCTGCAGATAGCTGCCGAGATCATGGCGGCAATGATAATGCCTACCACGCCGGCCGGCAGGCGGGTCATGATGAAGTACGGGAACACACCATCGGGCTGTGTACCTGCCGGTAAAGGATGCTGCGTGTAAAATACAAACAGCGCGGTGCCTATGAACATGAAAAGCGTCCACACCGGCACGGTAAGCAATATGCCCATTAAGGAGGCCCTGATGGCTGCCTTGTCCGTACGCGCAGTTAAATAGCGCTGCACCACGGTTTGGTCTGTACCATATTTCTGCACCGCATAAAAAGCGCCGTTGATGGCCATTACCCAGAATGTAAGCTGCGAAAGGCTGGGATTATACGGGCCAAAGCCGGTGCGGTGGTTGGCGCTGGCCACCCTCCACACTTCGGGCAGGCCGCCTTTTACGGAAAACAGCAGCACGCTGATACAGATAATGCCGGTGGCAAACAGCATAAAACCCTGGAACACATCCAGCCATATTACCGCTTCAATACCGCCCAGCAGGTTCACCGTTATAATAATCAGGCCAATGATCAGTATTATCACCACCGTATTGCCGCCCATAATGCTGTGCAGGGCCAACGCCAGTAAAAAGAACACGGTGCCCATACCGGAAAACTGCCGCAGCACAAAAGCCAGGGAGCTGTAGTAGCGGGCAAAGGGACCAAACCTTTTTTCAAAATATTCGTAGGTGCTTAACCGTATTACCCTGCGGTACAGTGGCACAATAAACCATATCACGCACACCAGCACCACCGGCACCATAAGGCCCTGCACCAGCAATATCCAGTTGGAGGAATAACCCGTGCCGGGATAGGCCAGGAAGGTAACGCTGCTGATAAGGGTAGCCAGCAGCGACATGCCCAGCGCCCAGGCTGGAATTTTGCCTTTGGCTAAAAAATAGTTCTGGCTGGTTTTCTGTTTTTTGGCAAACACAAAACCAAAGGAAATGGTAGTGGCCAGCAACAGGATAATAATAACGTGGTCAATAATATGCAATGATGTATTCATAAAGGAAACAGGTACAACGGCGGCCATGCATAGCTGCCGGGTTTTAACGTGAGATGTAATTCCTTTTCTCCCTGCACGCGCATGCGGGTTACGCCCGGCGCCAGCGCAGCAGTTGGATATAGTTTATCAATGCCCAGCTTACGGATCACGGCAGCCGCCGTGGAGCCCCCTTCTATCAGTATTTCCTGTAACGCGGTATGTTCGGCAATAAATGCGGCGGCTTCCGCCATTTTATTGCGGATGTGTAATGCCTGCAGGCTGTTCTCCTCCATATCCGGGTGCACGGCAATGCTTACCTTACTATCGCGGTTCAGCCGCAGCAGCGTATCTTCCATCCACCGGCCAAACAGCTCCTCATTTGCCGCCGCAGTGCACAACGCCGCCGGCATGTAGCTCACGGGAAAACCGTCTTCCTCCATCTTTTTTACAAATGCCCGGCTTTTATGAAAGGCGCTGCCACAAACCATTAATGTAGGCGTGCGTAATGCAGCGCTGTTTTTTTCCGTGGTTACCGGCTGTATGTTCCGGGTTTCCAGCAAGGCGGCGAAAAACTCCGCAGCACCGGCTACCAGGGTTTGGGCATCTGCTTTTTTACTCCATGCCTGCAGGTGGGTGCTGTCCTGCACCTCTCCTACTACAATGCCGGCGCCCGGTAAGGGCGCATAATGCGGCAGCACCTGTATAGCGCCCTCTTTATCCTGCAGCAGCTCCTGCACCTGTGAAGTAAGCACGGGAAATTCCGGGTCACGGGCAAAGCTGCTCTGGTGCAGCGGCTGCCCATGCAGGAAATAGGTGCCGTTCCGCACCGTGCGGCCCAGGCCGGGATTAGCCGGCACAATCAATGCCCTGGGCAGCTGCAGCAGGTTTTGCTGTACCTGTATCTCCGCCAGCACATGGCCGCGCAGCACAGAGTCAATTTTTTTGAACAGCAGGACAGGCTGTAATGCCTGCAGCGCCGCACAAACATCCGCGGTCACTTTCTCCGCGGCTGCCCTGGAAAGGGATCGCGTATCGGTATCAATGATCAGCAGGTCCGCTTTGGCGGATGCAATATTGCTGACCGTAGTGGTGATCTCCGCTGTTAAGCCGTACTTCAATGCCAGCCCGCCTATTTCTGCTGCGCCTGTAAGGTCGTCTGCAATTACTACTATCATGAGCGCCGCCTGTTTTTAGATAACTGTACGGCCGACTCTATTGCCAATAACATAGCATCTGCGCTGGCAATGCCTTTGCCGGCGATCTCAAACGCAGTACCATGATCTACAGAAGTGCGGATAATGGGCAGGCCCATGGTAATGTTCACGCCTTTCACGCTATCCATCTGCTGCTTTTCTGCATTCCATTTAAAGCCCGATAGTTTAAAAGGAATATGCCCCTGGTCGTGGTACATGGCTACAATACCGCCGTAGTACCCGGTAGCGGCTTTGGCAAACAGGGTATCGGGCGGCACAGGACCATCTACCTCATAACCCAGGCTGCGGGCGGTTTCCACCGCAGGCAATATTTCCATGTCATCCTCTGTACCAAACAAACCGGCGTCGCCGGCATGCGGGTTCAAACCGGCCACGCCTATTTTCAGGTTCTTCTCATTCAGCTGCACCAGGCCGTTGCGCAGCAGTTCTATTACTTCCAGTATGCGCTCTTTCTTTACCAGGTCGCAGGCCTGGCGCAGTGATACGTGGGTTGATACGTGAATCACTTTCAGGTGCTCCTCTACCAGCAGCATAGCGTATTTTTTTGTGCCGGTGAAGTGCGCGTATATTTCCGTGTGCCCGGCAAAGTGATGCCCCGCTTCGTTAATTGACTTTTTATTTATAGGCCCGGTAACCGTGGCGTCTATTTCCCCGGCCATGGCCATATCAATTACTTTCTTTACCGCTGCAAATGCCGCATTGCCGGCCATGGCGGATATTTGTCCGAACTGCAGCGCCGCTATATCCACGTTCTGCAGGTCAACTACATCTGGCTGCCCCCGCAGGAACCTGGCATCCGCTGCCTGCCGGATGGCGTTTACCGTAGCAGGCAGGCCCAAACGTTCAATAATATGTCGGAACACGCCGGCATCGCCTACCAGCAATGGCCGGCAAATGGCGTGTATGTGCTCATTCAGCAGCGCTTTCACGGCAATCTCCGGCCCTATGCTGGCCGGGTCGCCCATGGTAATACCTATCAGTGGTTTTTGATCAGTCATTTATTAATCCTGTTAATGTTATTCAAATCGCCGAACGTGGAAAGCGTTTGTTGCTGCAGCTGTTGCTCGGCTGCTTCCGGCAGGCGGTATAAGGGCGGCAGCACATCCGGCCCGCACAGGCCATAAGCGGCCAGCATGGCCTTAAAGGCAGCCAGCGACTGGCTTAATATCCTGTCTTTCTGGTACATTTCAGAAATATGATCGGCCTTTTGCTGCGCCAGGCCGGCCATACCGGTATCGCCTGTACGAACGCTGTCATATATCATGCGGTATACGGCCGGCGCCACGTTGCCGCTGCTGGGCACAATACCATCTGCCCCGTGCTCCAGCGCAAAGCGCGACTGCAGGGCCCAGCCCAGCAGGTAGGAAAAGTCCTGCCGGTCTTTCCACAATGCCGTAGCAGCAACAATGCGCTCTACTCCCTTTTCAGAATCTTTAAAGCCTGCAATGTTGGGATGGGCGCTCAGCTGGTCCACGATGTCCAGTGGTATCGATAAATGGGTGGTGGCCGGTATATTATACAGCACCAGGGGGCAGGGCAGCCGGTCGGCCAGCGTGGTAAAGTAGCGCAGCATTTGTTCCGGCGTTACCGGGTAGTAGCCGGGCATGGTGCTTACCACCACATCGGCCCCCAGGCCGTGATAGGCTTTCCCCTCTTCAACCGCATCCTGCAGGCTGTTGCCGGAAATACCGGCATACACTAATGCCTTGCCTTTGCCGGCTTTAACAGTGGCGGTTACCAGCTTTGTTCTTTCACTGCGCGGAATGGAAGCTGCTTCGCCGGTAGTGCCTAAAATAAAAGGGTGCGCCTGCCCGCTGATTATATGGTTCACCAGCCGTTGCGCAGCCTGTTCATCAATGGTATGCTGCGCGGTAAAAGGCGTTATCATGGGCACCACTACCCCGCTGTATTTTTTTTCCGGTTTCATGCTTCTACTTTATTAAAGGCGGCGCGGTAAATGTTTACGGCGTCCTGGTGGGTAACCGAGCGCACGTTATTCTTCAGCAGGCGCTGTATTTTCAGCGCATCTTCCGCCATTTTATCAATGCTGTCAAATGGAATGTTCAGCTCATCCAGCGATGCGGGCAAACCGCAGCTGCGGATCAGCTGTTTTATCAGCTCAATGCCCTGCAGGGCGGTATCAATATCGGGTTGCCCGGGCGCTGCTCCTACGGCAAGGCCTATCTGTGCATGGCGCTGCGGCGCAGCAGGCAGGTTAAATTCCATTACATACGGCAGCAGCAACGCAATGGACAGGCCATGCGGCACATGGTAGGTTACGCCTAACGGGTACGATAACGCATGCACGGCTGCTGTATTTACAGGACCCAGGCACATACCGCCGTACATGCTACCCAGGGCTACCTGCGCCCGCGCTTCCATATCCCGGCCGTTATCACAGGCGCGCTGCAGGTAACGGGCAATCAGGCGTACGCCCTCCAGCGCAATAAGGTCGGTAACAGGGTGCGCAAAATTATTGGTGTAAGCCTCCAGGCAATGCGTTAAGGCATCAATACCGGTGGAGGCGGTAATGGAGGCGGGTACGCTCAGGGTTAAAGCAGGATCAATATAAGCGGCATCCGGCACCAGGAAAGGACTTATCACCCCTACCTTGGCGCCGCTGTCATCTATAAACAATGCATTGGGCGATACTTCACTGCCGGTGCCGGAAGTAGTAGGTATGCAGGCCAGGTAGGTGGCGCGTTCCTTCAGGTTGCGGATGCCAATTACCTCAGCGGTGGTTTGTGTGTTTTTAATTTGTACAGCTATGAGCTTGGCCACATCCAGCACGCTGCCGCCGCCAATGCCTGCTACACTGTCGGCCCCGAAATCGCGGGCAGCTGCCAGCAGCTTTTCAAAATCGCTGAACGAAGGCTCCCCGGCTATGCTGTTATCAATATGAATACTAACACCCTGTTGGCGCAGCTTATCCAACCCATTTGCTATTTGCGCAGCCACGGGCGGTATAGACACTACATACAAACGCCGTAATCCCAGGGCAGTGTAGTCTGCAATAAACTGTTCAAAGCTGTTTTCACCAAACACCAGCTTACCGGGATTTATAATTGTTACACTTTGCATGTTCTAAATACTTATTTTATGAAAACGTTTACATTTTTCAATCAAAAATAACCTTATTTAAAGCCGCAGGATTTACGCACCATCAGCTCTGTTTTTACAATTACATTGGCGGGCAGGCGCTCAGGGTGCTGTATGCGCTGGTACAGCAGCTCTATGGCCCGCTGGCCTATTTCAAAACCATGCTGCCGTACGGCTGTTAACGGCGGGTTAAGGGAGGTGGCCCAGTACACATCATCAAAGCCCACAACCGCAATTTCCTCCGGTATTTTTAACCCCTGCTGCAGAATGGTTTCCAATGCGCCCAGCGTAAGCAGGTTGTTGGCCGTAAAAATGGCGGTAGGCCGTTGCGGCAGCGCCAGCAGCTCTTTGCTGATTGCCACCCCGCTGATGAAATTGGACTCGCGGCCGCGTATGATCTTCGGATCAACCGGTATTCCGTGTTTTTTATGTGCCGCCTTATAACCGGCAATACGCTCCTGGGTGGTTTGAATGGCGGGATCGCCGGAAATATGCGCAATGCGCCGGTGGCCTAGTTTTATCAGGTGCTCTACTGCGTTAAAGGCGCCTTTTTCGTTATCCGACTTCACTACATCTACGCTCAGGTTACTCAGGCCACGGTCAATACACACTACGGCATGCCCGTCGTTGATCAGCGCCTCCACGTCATGATCGCGCCCGTGGGAAGGCGCCACAATAAACCCGTCTACCGACTCTGAACGCAGAATATCTATATACAGCTTTTCCCGCTTGGGATCCTGTGAAAAGTTACCGATCACCACCGCCGACCCGTTTGCATACGCATATTCCTCTATACCGCGGATCACATCTACATAAAACGGGTTCTGAATATCCGGGATCACCAGGCCAATCAGCTGCTTGGAGCGGTTGGTGGAGCGCAGGCGCTGCGCTACCCGGTTGGGATGGTAGCCCGAGGCTTTAATGGCTTTTTGTACTGCCAGCCGCGTTTCGTCCTTTACCACGGGATCGCCGTTCAACACCCTTGATACAGTGGCAATTGAAACACCGGCCATGCTGGCAACGGTTTTTAAACTGGTGACGGTTTTAGCAGATTTCAAGGCGGTTCAATTTTTCCCGTGGAATTATGTAAACGTTTTCACAATAAACCAAAGCTACAATTATTTTTGAATTTTCTATAGCCGGGTAAAAGTATTTGCATGGCGGGCTTACATGTTCTGGTTGTTGGCAAATAACATTCCTTTTTACACTTGCCTCACGCACCGCAGCCCTGTTTATATAATATCTTTTTTGATTATTATGAGCGGCGCATGCTTGATTAGTTTAACAAACGGTCACACACCATGAAACACAGCAACAGTAAGCATTTGCACGGTACTAAAATCTGGCTGTAATTGATGGCCGGCCAGCTGCCCGCTATGATTTTTTCTTCTCTTAAACTGATATTATTTGCTAAATCGTTTTATGGTATATATATTTAGGGCAGTTTCTTATCGACCGTCATCGCTTATAAAATGTTATATCAATTATCTAAACTGCCGTAGCGTGTGAAAAAATAAAATAACCAGCAACAGCAACCAAAAGAAGAGTAACAAAACAGTGACCTGGATGTTTGCACGTCGAATACTCCAGGAATAACAACAATTAAAGAAGAGCAACAAACAACGGGACAAGCTATCAACCAGCGATTGAATATCCGGCATCAACGGAAAGGTGCTGCCATTCGTGTATTCAACCACGCTACTTGCTAAAACTGAAAAAACAATGAAAAGCTGCTTTAACTGACTTTAAGGGTCCATTTAATAATCACAATTCATCAAACACAGCACTATGAAAAGGTTACTAATCTTTTTATCGCTATCCCTATGCCTGTTCGTAACGGCATTTGCACAGGAGAAGCGAACGGTATCTGGTAACGTAAAGGATGCCGACAACAATTCACTCCCTGGTATAACCATTATTGAGAAGGGCACCTCCAATGGCGCTGTGAGCGACGGCTCCGGCAACTTCACCCTGCAGGTAGCCCCTGGCGCAACATTGGTATTTTCAGGCATCGGCTTTCTTTCCCAGGAAATAGCCGTAGGCGACCAAAGCACGCTGCACATCCGCCTGTCGCCGGACAACAAAAACCTGGGCGAAGTAGTGGTAACAGCATTGGGCATTAAACGCGAAAAGAAATCCCTGGGTTATGCCCTGCAGGAAGTAAGCGGCGATGCGCTCACCAATGCACGCGAAACAAACGTCACTAACGCCTTAACCGGTAAGGTGGCCGGCCTGCAGGTGCTGCGCTCCAGCAATGGCCCTGCCGGCTCTACCAAAATTACCCTGCGCGGCAACAACTCACTTACCGGCCTTAACCAGCCCCTGATCGTAGTAGATGGTGTGCCGCTGGATAACTTTATTGGTTCTGACAACAACGACTATTGGAACCCCGGCAGGGATATGGGTAACGGCTTATCCGACATTAACCCGGATGACATTGAAAGCATGAGCGTACTGAAAGGTGCTACTGCAGCGGCTTTGTACGGCACGCGCGCCGGTAACGGTGTAATACTCATCACCACCAAAAGCGGTAAAAAACAAAAAGGCCTGGGCATTACCTACTCTTCCCAGATCGGCTTTTCTGAAATTTTTTCCCGGCCTAAGTTCCAGCAGTCTTTCGGACAGGGTACCCGGGGTGTATTTGGCAATGACAAAGAAACCAGCTGGGGTCCGGAAATTACCGGCCAAACCGTTACAGACTGGAAAGGCGATGAAACACCACTTCGCGCCTATGATAACGTAGACGGCTATTTTAACAAGGGCCTTAATGTAAAAAACAGCATATCTTTTCAGCAGCAGGTAAGTGATGCAACATCCATCTATTCCTCTGTAACCCGTATGACCGATAAAGGCATTATCCCGGGTACAAAGCTGAACCGCACCACCCTCACTGCCCGTGCCGTTTCCCATTTTGGTAAAAGCAACCGCTGGACGACTGATACCAAAGTGCAGTACATTAACTCCGACGCACAGAACCGCCCGCAGAATGGTATGAACGACAGCAACCCGTTCGGCACCATGTACCGCCTGCCGGTGAGCCTGAACATCCGCGACTTCAGCGCGGCTAAAAGAGATAACGGCAAAATGCTTTGGTACGGCACCAGCAGCAAGGTAAATCCCTACTGGTCATCGTTGTATGACCTGAACCAGGATGTACGCGACCGTTTCCTGATGAGCGGCCTGGTAAAATATGAAATGACCGACTGGCTGAGCGCTGAAATAAGAGGCGGTGCGGATATTTACACCACCAACACGGAGGCTAAACGCTATGCAGGCAGCCCCAGTCCGGCTAACGGCAGCTACAGCCAGGGTAAGGAAACTTTCAGCGAGATCAATTACAGCGCCATGATCTCTGCACATAAAGACAACCTGTTTGGCAAATTAGGCGGCCAGGCCTCTATAGGCGGCAACCTGATGAAGCAGAAAAGAAATAAGCTGAACGCCAGCGTTGGCGAGCTGCAGATCCCCGACTTCTTTGCGTTGAACAACGGCAAATCCAATCCTTCCGTAACGGAAAAAGTTGCCGAAAAAAGGATCAACTCCGTGTACGGTACTTTAGGATTTAACTGGGATGCTTACTGGTTTGTAGACGCAACTTTCCGTAACGACTGGTCATCTGCGCTCGGCCCGGATAACCGCTCTTTCTTCTACCCTTCCATCAGCACATCACTGGTGCTTACAGAAATGATACAGCGCATGGGCGGCCAGGTACCTTCCTGGATCACCTACGGTAAAATACGCGGTTCTTATGCGCAGGTAGGTAACGATATGGATGCTTACCAGCTGTATAACACCTATGAAGTAAGCAAAGACCCGAACGGCAATACCGTGGTAAAAAGAAAGAATACTTTATTTGATCCGAACGTGCGCAATGAGCTGATCAAATCTTTTGAAGTAGGCGCCGAAGCCCGCCTGTTCAATAACCGTGTAGGTGTGGACGTTGCATTATATAAAACCAACGCCACTAACCAGCTGATTAACCTGCCTATGGACCCGCTGAGCGGCTATTCCTACAGGAAGATAAACGCCGGCAATATCCAGAACAAAGGCGTGGAAGTAATGCTGAATGCGCGCGTGCTGGATAAGCCCCAAAGCGTTTCCTGGGATGTGACGGTGAACTATTCTGCCAACGACAATACCATAAAGGAGCTTACAGATGATGTTACACTGTACCCCCTGGGCGGTTATGATGATGTACAGGTATATGCAGAAACAGGGCATAAATACGGCGAAATTTATGGGTCATCCTACCAGCGCGTTACAGACGCTACCAGCCCTTACTATGGTAAAATTATTGTAAACGGCAACGGCCTGCCCCTGGCAACTGATAAGGTAAGCTTAGGTACACAGCAAGCCAGCGGCTTACTGGGCGTAATAAACACCTTCTACTGGAAAAGCTTTACACTGGGCTTCCAGGTAGATGCCCGCTTTGGCGGTAAAATGTACTCCGGTACCTTAAGCAGTATGCAAATAGCCGGTACTGCCGAAGAAACCGTAGTGAACGGCAAACGCGCCGACATACTGGTTGATGGCGTTGTTTACGACGCAGATACCAAAACCTATACGCCCAATACCAAGGCAGTATCTCCACAGGACTACTGGGTAAGTGGCCTGGGCATTGGCAACGTTGGTATTGTAGAAGCTAACCTGTACGATGCATCCAACGTACGCCTGCGTAACGTGCAGCTGAGCTGGGCCCTGCCTGCAAAGCTGTTTGTACGCACGCCCATACAACGCGCCAGCATCGGTTTCTCCTGCAACAACGTATGGTTAATATCCAGCCACATGAAAGGGCTTGATCCGGAATCAGTTTACGCCACCAGCACCAACGCCACTGGCTTTGAAAATGGCAGCGTACCTACCGCACGCACTTTCCTGTTTAATTTATCTGTTAGTTTCTAATTGCTGAAAAAAGGAATTTTTATGAAGAATATTATAAAGAGCACCTGTGTAGTGTTTGCAGCCAGCCTGCTTATACAGTCCTGCTCAAAGTTTGATGAATTGGGCACCGACCCGAAATCTGCCAGCGAAGAGCAGGTAGAGGTGGAATATGCGCTGAACGGCTCTCTCATTGGCGCGCAAATGAATCCCGATGTGGCCGAGCGTTCCTTTGTATTGTACTGGAAAACCGGCGGCCATCAGCACCGTGAAGACGGGCTTTCCGAGGGCGACTATGACGATGGCTGGACCACCGCCTATTACAACTCCGTGTCCGGCTGGTTGAATGGCGTAAACCTGGCCATAGAGCTGGCAACCAAACGAATCGGCACCAGCGCTGAAAAGCCTTATACCAAAAACCTGCTGGAAGTAAGCCGCATCTGGCGCGCCTACCTGCTGAGCGAAATGTCCGACAACTTCGGCCCTGTTCCCATCAAAGCCTTCCAGGGCGTAAACCCCGAGTTTGCAAGCGTAAAGGATGTATACTACTATATACTGCAGGAGCTGAAAGAAGCCGTTGCCAACATTGATGAAAACGTAGCTAATGCCGATGGTTTGAGCAACTATGACCCGGCCTATGGTTTTAACTACAACAAATGGAAACGTTACGGCAATTCCCTGCGTATGCGCCTGGCCATGCGCTTGTCTGAAGTTGATGCTGAAAAAGCCAAGACTGAATTTGAAGACGCGGCTAATTCCGGCCTGCTGCTCACAGCAACAGACCAAACCTTTAAAGTACAGGAAAAACCAGGATGGGATGACCTGACCGGTGTAATGAGCCGCGAGTGGAATGCCCAGCTTATTTCCGCTACGCTGAATAACCTGTACATTAACTTAGGTGGTATTGCTTCAGCCGACCAGCTGCCCGACTCATTGCAATCGCACATTAAGCCCGCCAACTGGGCCGGCCTGCGTTTCCTGAACCACTTTACCCAAAAAACAAACGATCCTATGGCCGGTTACTGGTTTGATGGGTTGCAGAACACCATTGATCCGCGTGCATATAAAACCTTCATCATTCCCGGCCAGTTCAACAACCCGGATTTTTGCGCCTATCCCTCTTATACTTCGGATGCAAAAACCACGGTGCGCAGCCTGGATGATTTTGGTAACGTGAATGCCGCCTTTACCTGGAACGCATCTGCTGTCGGTGACTGGGGCACCAAAGGCGCCAAGAACAAGCTGTATAATTATGAAGGCACCAACCCGCGCCTGGCGCTGCGTTTCCGCAACAGCACCGCACAGCGTATTTTCTTTGCACCGTGGGAAACCTATTTCCTGCTGGCAGAAGGCGCTGAAAGAGGCTGGACCACGCCCATGACAGCCCAGGCAGCATATGAAGCAGGTATTGAAAGCAGCTTTGAATACTGGGGCGTTAGCCAGTACCTGGGCGCTTACCTGGCTTCAACCGCTTATAACAATGCCGGTACCTCTGTAGCATGGAACCACACCACAGAACCGCCTGCCACCCACACCATGAATTATAAGGACGGTTATACCGGCACTGCAGGCACCGTAGCTATTGCCTACCCGGTAAATACTTTGTATAAAAACGGTAGCGTGCGCAACGATCATTTAACCAAGATCATTACGCAGAAGTTCATTGCACAGGTACCCTGGCTGCCGCTGGAATCCTGGAGCGACCAGCGCAGACTGGGCTTGCCGTTCTACGAGAACCCGGCTGTTGAAGTGCCGATGCAAACCTTACCGGCGCTTACAACATCTAATTACATGACCAGCAATATCCAGTTCTTCCCCCAGCGCATTAAATATCCCAGCAGCCTGGGAAGCAGCAATGCCGCTGGTTATGAGCAGGCCGTATCGCTGTTGAATGGCCAGGATGCCATACTCACTCCCCTCTGGTGGGCCAAGCACTAACCTAACCTGGTATAGCATAATTAAAAAGACCGGCTGTAATGGCCGGTCTTTTTTTATTGCAGCCCGTAAACTGCTATATTAGCAGCTATACAACAACATCATTTAACCCAACAATAAAAGATCCATGAAAGCATTCTTTAAAGAACTTTTCGAATACAACCATCATTTTAATCAAAAACTAATTGCGATTGCTACGGAAAACGCGGAAAGCGTTTCTGAAAAGTATGTAGCGCTTCAAAGCCATATCCTTAATTCGCACCAGGTGTGGAACTGCAAATTCCAGCCCGGGCGGCAGCCTTACAGCCCCTGGGATATACATCCCCTCCGGGATCTTTCGGCTATTGATAAAAATAACTTTGAAGCCTCTATGCTTATACTTGATACATTTGAGCTAAACCAAAACATTCAATACACAACCACCAGGGGGCAGGCTTTTAATAACAGCGTTCGCGATATTTTATTCCAGGTCATTAATCACTCTACCTATCACCGGGGGCAAATAGCCACCCTGTTCAGGCAGTGCGGCATTGAACCGGTTTTGACGGATTATATTTTTTATAAGTGGAATAAGGCATGAATGCCATTAACTATAAACCCGGTATTTAGAAAAAACTAAATACCGGGTTCTTACACGATCGTTTAAAGCCAGCTGCTAATAATACGTATCGTAATCGCCCCTCAGGAAGAGCCATTGTAAAATGGGCATACCTTTTTTATTAGTGGTAGCGGCCCAGGGATTGTTAGGACCTAATTTCCATTGCAGGATAAAACTGTAATTATCTATATCCTTTAAAAATTCCGCTGATTTGGTTTCACCATCGTAGGCTGTTTCCTTTACGGTTACCTCACCGGTCACATAGCTGCTGGCAGGCACCGGCGTTCCGTTTTTGAGCACCACCACGTTTTCCGAAGCCCAGCAGTTCTCACCCTGTGCAATAACGCCGTTCACCAGTCCCATTGCCGACGAAATACGCCCGGCAGTTCCTGCGCCCACATTGCTCACCGATTCATTGAACGCTACCAGGCCTTTAAATTTACTGTCTGACCAGCCAACAACGCCGCCGGCGCCCTTCCCGGAAGTAGTGTTTGATATGATCTTACCACTGGCAAAGCAATTTTCTATTTTGCCGCCATCATAAACAATGCCGGCAATCCCGCCCGCCCGGGCGTTGCTGGATCCTGTATTGGTGGCTGTTACAGTGGCTGCAGAAAAGCAGTTGGCAATATTGCTGGTGCTGCCGCCATTGGGCTTTCCGATATTGCCAACCAGGCCGCCTGCTGCATCTGTACCCACTACTTTACCGGTTGAGAAGCAGTTTTCCAGCACACCGGTCTTCACCGGCTTATCAGGCCCGCGTAATCCCAGGTAACCTGCAAAGGCGCCCGCGCCATTGGATGATTCCACGTCCACATTCACCAGGCCCAGGTTTTTGCAGGAGCCGAATAATACGCCAAAGAAACTTCCATAGGATGATTTTGCGATCTTCAGATTTTTGATAATATGCCCGTCGCCATCAAAGTGTAAGTACCTGGTGTACGGGTCCACGTTATTAAGCGGCGCCCAGCTTTGGCCGGTCATATCAATGTCGGTAGTCAGCTTAAAATAATAAGGATTGGTTTCTGTCTGGCTCCAGTTGAGCGTCCGCATATTTTGCAGATGCTGTGGAGTAGCTATCAGGTATGGATTGTTTTGCGTACCATCGCCGCCCGCAAATTGCTGCCCGCTGCTTTTTTTCTTCACTAAAATGAACGTGCGTAGCATGCGCTGGCCGTAATGGTCATGTATTCCATTATCAGAAGGATAGTTGACAATACCATTTGTGCCCTTACCTTTTATAAACATGGTTGTGGAGCCGCCCCCGTCTAAATTCAGTGCACTTTGCGGGTAAAAATAGGTAGCCATAAACTGGGTCACCTCTTTGGCGGTCATGCCGGCCGATTCCGGGAAGCGCCCGTCGATGGTCACCAGCAGTAATTTTTTATCTTCCGTTAAAGCTACCACGGTCCTGGGATTGCGTAACCCCTGGTGGCGCCGGTAGTCTTCGTATTCCAGGCTGTTGAGGTTAATGCCCGTAACATCGCCCACAAAATCTTCACCCACTGTTTTATAGTTGTCTATCAGCATCGGCGCTCCTGAAAACAGGTTCAGGTAAGGCGACTGCAGGTAACTTTCCTTGGTGCCATATTCAATTTTCGCATCCGGTCCGGCATTATAAAAAATAGCCCCTTCATGTTTCCAAAACCGTAAATTCCCTGGTTCCAGGGTAACGGGTGAAATAACATTGCCATTGGTTTTAATGAAGCTCGATTCCATTTCGTAGGTGCCGTTAATACCAATCACCGCATCGTAGTTTGCAGCTACTGATGACAATGTGTCGAGCGCAGACAGTGAAACAAACTGCAGCTCGTAATCCGGGTTGGTTAAATCTACCTCCGTAACATTTACAAACTGGTTAGCCGACTGCGTTTGGATATATTTTGCAAACTGGTAGTGGATCAGCCCTTTGTCCAGGGTATCAATCACCCAGCCGTTCCTGTCTTTTAAAGTTTCAGGCGTTAACGGGGGCCGCGGTTCCTGCACGGCAGGAAGCAGGTTATCATATTTCGAGTTATCCCGGATTGTTTTACTGCAGCTTGCGCCCGATAACAGTATAAATAATAGTAAGTAGTTAAACATTTTATACTTGTTCATGACGATTACCAATTAGGATTTTGTTTTAAAATGCCGTTCGACAAATTAATTTCTTCTGAAGGGATCGGGTACAGGTAATCCCTGTCTTCACGGAAGGTTCTTTTAATATTGCCATGGGCCACCACATTCCCTTTGGTTCCTTCCGACAGCACAATATCTTTTCCTACCTCAAGAAAAAGACTGGCGGTGGAACCCGGTTTACTACCCTGGTACAAGCAAAGATCAATGGTACCATTATTATCCAGGTCATAGTTGCCCAATCCCCTGAAGTACATGCCCAGGAAGGGCTGCTCAAAACGCTTTCCTGCTTTCCACCGCATCACATCATAATAGCGGTGCCCTTCCATTACCAGCTCAACACCGCGTTCCCTCCTGATCTCCAGGATAACGCCTTTATTAGCGCCGGACACATTGGGATAGCCCGTTTCCGCGCTGCCCAGGTAAGGGTCGGGAGTTGCATTGGCAGTGGCCATATCCAGCTTGGGCATGCTTACCCGGGCGCGTAATAAGTTCAGTGACTTATCCAGGTCGGCCTGGGTTAATGTGCCCAATTCAGCTTTGGCTTCGGCAAAATTCAGATAGGTTTCCGCGATCCGGAAAAGCGGGATGTCGGAAATGCTCTTTCCATTGGCATCGTAGCTCTGCTCCATGGCATACTTGATTAAATGGTAGCCTGTTATGGCGAAGGAGAGGTTAGGCGCTACCGTTGCCGTGCTGTTAATGCGGGTATAGCCAGGCGTACGGATGGTTTGTGCCAGGCGGGGATCACGGTTCTGTGTTTCTTCCACAAACTCCTTTTTATCGTAATCCGGCAAATCAGTGAACCTGCCGCCTGATGCAGTGAGATAGGTGTTCACAAAACTTTTAGAAAGACCCGGACGGCCCAAGGTGCTTGCATTTTCATAGTTCTGCACATTATGGAACAAGCCCAGCGCATCGTCGTAATCCCTGGCAAGTATAACCTCCTGGCCTATGGCTTTTGTATTGGCAAAAAGATCACGGTACGGCGTTGCGCCTGTTCTGTACAAAGCATATCCACCTTCATCAATCAGCTTTTCTGAAGCCTCCGCGCAACTTGTTAAGTACTTCTCCGCGTTTTGCAGGCCATGGTATTTCCGGAAGGTGCCTTCAAACAAGCCTACCCTCGACTTCAGGGCCAGCGCCGTCCATTTGCTTACCCGGTAAACGTCTTTTGTATCGGGCAAATATGCAACGGCAAAGTCCAGGTCCTGCAGGATGGAGTCGGCCACCAGGTCCCTTGAATCCCTGGGCTTGTAAAGCTGTTCATCGTTCGATCCCAGCACGGTATTGAACCAGGGTACCTCGCCATAGCGTTTCAGCTTTTCAAAATAAAAATAAGCCCTGAAAAACCTCGCCAGCGCATCATACCGGTTGCGTATGCTAAGGTCGGCGGTATGGTGGGAGTTAGCCAGTAAATAGTTAATTCTCCGGAGGGCCTCCCAGGACCATCCTTCTCCTGTAGACGGCACTATCCGTTGCCCGGAAACTGCCGCATTCAACGGTGTAATGATGATTGCATCCGCATTCTCGCTATAAATATCCGGCCCGTCGGGTAAAACGTCCACGTAAAATTTATTGCTGTATAATCTTAGTTCCTCTTCATTGGAGAAATAGGTGCCGGGCGACAGGGCGGCCAGCGGCTTTTTATCCAGGTCGCATGAAACAAGCAGGAATAAACATCCTCCAAGCCACAACGTTATTGCGTATATCTTATTTTTCATTGTATTCATTATTAAAGACTGATGTCTAAACCGAACGTAAATGTTTTTGCCCAGGGATAAACTTTGGCAGTGCTGGTTGAAACATTGTAGCTGTTTTCTGTAGAAGCCTGCTCGGGGTCGATATACTTACTTTTCAGCGTGGTGAATGTGAGCAGGTTTTCCCCGCTGAAGTATACACGAAGGCGCGACAGGCCTGCTTTGGAAGCAATGGCCGCCGGCAGCGAATAACCCAGGGTTACATTTTTCAGGCGCGCATACATCAGGTTTTGCAGGTACCTGGTATTAGCTACCCCCAGGGAGCGGTTGGTGGCATTCAACGCAATGTAACCACGCGGCCGCGGGAAATAGGCATTGGGATTATCCTCACTCCATACCTTGCCCAGGAAGTCTTTCGGAATAAAAGTGGCGTAGGGCCGCGCATAAGGCCCCCAAAAGTTAATGGCCTCTGTTCCGGGGTACCAGTCCTGCTTACCAACACCCTGTATAAAAACAGACAGGTCGATGTTGTTCCAGTTGCCGCCTGTGCTGAAGCTGAAGTTGTAACGGGGCAGCGAATTGCCGATTACGCTACGGTCGCCGGGATTGCTCCTTGTGTTGTCGCCCATGGAAATAACCTTGTCACCATTCAGGTCCTCAAATTTCAGGTCGCCTGCATGCAGGCCCTGGTCTATAGCAGAAGTATTGATGATGGTATTCACCGGGCGCTGGTCCACGTTATAACTTGCGGCTTCCTCATCGGTCTTAAAATAGCCATTCACCTGGTAGCCCCATATTTCTCCCAGCGTTTGGCCTTCGTAGAAGTTAGCCAGGTTTTTATTGGGGTTATCGAAGCGGGTGATCTTAGATATATTATCTCCCACCCCAATACCAACATAATAGTTAAAGCTTTTGCCTGCCAGCTCAAAACGATGCTTCCAGTTTATGCTCAGCTCCCATCCTTTGGTTAGCAGGTCCGAAGCGTTTTCCTTTGGGGTTGTGGCGCCATAGTAAGCCGGCAGTGTTCTACCCGGCGTTAACATGTTGAGCGTTGCACGCCGGTAAACATCGCCTGTAATGGCCAGCTTTGATTCAAACAGTTCCAGGTCCAGTCCTAAATTCGTTGTTTTTACTGTTTCCCAGGTCAGCGATGACGAGTTGGGCGCGCTTTCCGTGGCATAGGGCGCCACAGCTCCGTTCCCGAATGAATATTTCAGCGTTCCGCCAGCGTTAATGGTTTGCAGGTAATCATAATAACCTACCTGCTGGTTGCCGAGCGTGCCATAGGAAGCTCTTATCTTTACGCCATTCAGGGTATGCTGATCCCATTGCTCGAAGAAGCGCTCTTTATCCAGCCGCCAGCCTGCTGAAAAAGACGGGAAAAAGCCAAAGCGCCTGCCTTTGGCGAACCTGGAGGTGCCGTCATACCTTCCGGCTGCTTCAAACAGGTATTTATCTTTATAGGCATAGTTGAACCTGTAGAAAGTGCCGAACAGTGCATAGTCATTTTGTCCGCCGTTAATTTCCAGCACATCGCCTGTGGCCAGCTCAAAGTCGTTCAGCTCAGTACTTAATAAACCGTTCCTTCCAACTTTAATATCCTTCAGGTACTTCGTTTCATAATTATACCCGGCCATCAGTTTAAAGTCGTGATCCTGGTTGATTGTTCTGCTGTAGGTAGCATAGGTATTCACCGCCTGGTACTCATGGTTTGTCTGGATCTCGTATAACCTGTTATTGCCGATACCCGATGTAAGGGTCAGCACTTCGCCCGGGTATTTTGAATAGGGAATATTTACCGAGCGGTTCATCGTTTGGTAGTTATAGTGCGTGAACCGGTAGCTCGAACGGATCTCCAAACCTTTCACGGGTTTAAGCACGGCCTCAATAGTAGGGGAAAACTCGCCTATTTTATCTTCGTTGCTGTGCAGCCCCTGGCTAAGCATAGCCGCATAACCGTCCATTACATTGTAGTTGCTGACAGTAGTTTGATAAACATACGTGCCATCGGGATTTACCGGCACAATGCTGGCAAGGCCGTGGATCAGTGATGAGCTGAAAGTGTTTTCCACGCCGGATATTCCCGGGTAAGCATAGCCGGAGTTGAAATAGGAAATATTCGTATTCACATCTAACCACGGCTTCACTTTAAAATTAACTTTTGAGCGCAGGTTATATTGCTTTACGTTATCCGTGTTCTTGCGGAAAATTCCATCCTGGTCAAAATAGCTGCCGGAAAGGCTGTAATTGATCTTATCGGAACTTCCGTTAATGTTAATGTTATGGCTTTGCATAGGCCGGCGCAGGTTAAACAGGTAATTATACCAGTCCGTATTCCCGTAATACACGTAGCTGTCCCTGCCATCCCTGTTCTGCACTACTACCCACGGCCTTTCCGCGTTTTCCGTTTTATCATTCCTTCTGATCCACAATTGGTAATAATCATCCTCAGTATATCTTGTGTAGGGTGTTCCTGCATAGTTCTTAAAGAACAGATCATTAATTGCTGCGGAATAATAGCCGCGGGTTTCAAAGTCGGTAGATGTAGTGGGTGCGCTCCATGACGTTTGACCGGAATACGAAATGGAAGCGCGGTTTTTGCTGCCGTTTTTGGTGGTCACCAATATCACGCCGTACGAAGCACGGGCACCGTAAACAGCAGCTGCGGAAGCATCTTTGAGCACCGTTATCGACGCTACATCGGCAGGATTGATGCGGTTAATATCGCCCTCAAAGCCGTCAATGATCACCAGGGGCGCCGCTTTGTTTGATATAGAGTTAACGCCGCGTATGTTAAAGCTGCCCGTGGCACCCGGCCGGCCCGTGGTAAACTTAACCTGCAGGTTAGGTACAGTGCCCTGCAACAGCGATGACAGGTTGGCTGCTGGCCGGCTTTGCAGTAATTTCTCGTCAACCACCGTAGTGGCGCCGGTAAGGCTTTCCTTCTTTTGCGTACCGTAGCCTACTACCACGATCTCGTTAATTTTGCTGACAGAAGGCTCCAGCTGCACAATGAAGCTGGTTTCATTACCTATTTTAACTTCTTTGGCAGTATATCCCACCATAGAAAACCGCAGGCTGGTTGCACCTGCATCCACCTCCAGGCTAAATTCACCGTTTTCCTTGGTCATTGTTTGCTTTCCTTCACTCATCACAGTAATGATCACGCCTTCCAGTGGATTGCCCTGTTGGTCCAGTACCCTGCCGGTGATAGGCTTTTGCTGCACAACTACTGATGCCGGTTCGCCACCGGCTGTTTTTTTCCGCTTGCTTAATATGATGTTTTTGTCAACAATTTTATAGTCCAGCTGGTAGCGGGCCAATACTTCTTTTAAAGCCGATTCAAAGGCCGCGTTTTTGTATGCTACATTCAGATCATGCTCGCCGGGTAACAGCGACTCATTGTAGAAGATGTTGTAGCCGCTTTGCTTTTGTACTTCCCTTAGAAATTGTGCCAGGCTGATATTGCTTTTCTTTAAGGTAACCGTTTGCCCGAATGCAAACGCCTGTACCTGTAAAGTCCCTGCCAGCAACAGGGGAATAGCTAAAGACAATTTCATAGAAATTGGAATTTTATTCGGAGCGCAGCCTTTACCCGGGCCGCGCTCTCGCTGCTTTTTTTTGTACATTTGTATTGATTGATTGTTAATTAATAGCACATGATGGTCAATCGAATATTGTTCAGGGGCGCGCCAACGCTCCTGGACTTTTTTTATTTATTGCAATACTTTTATTCCATAACCAGGATCCTCCTTCCCTCCCGTTTAAAGTGAATGTCACCGGTTAAAGCTATTGTTGCAAGCAGCTTATCAATCTGTTCAAATTTGGAGATGGTACCTGAAAAAACGCTGTTGGTGAACCGGCCTTTGTATTCCACATCCACATCATACCAGCGGGCAATGCTGCCCATTACTTCCCTGATGGAAGCCCTGTTAAATGAAAAATTGCCATTTCTCCAGGCAGTAGCATACAGCGGGTCAACCGGGATAATGGTAAAGGTGTTATGCTGCTCCTGGTAAACAGATTGCTCATTGGGCCGGAGCACTTTGGCCTCGCTGCTTCCGCTGAGCGCCTGCACTTTTACCTTGCCTTCCACTAAAGTTGTGGTAATGCTGTTATTAAAGCTATTGATGTTAAAAATGGTTCCCAGTACCTCCAGCTGCTGGTTATGCGTTATTACGATAAAAGGCAGGTGCTGCCCGTTTAGGCTGTATTTAGCCACATCAAAATATGCCTCTCCATCCAGCTCTACCTGCCTTACCTTTTCATGAAAACTTACGGGGTACCGCAAAGAGGTTTGCGCATTCAGCCAAACATGGGAGCCATCCGGCAGTTCTACCTGGTATTCTCCTCCCCTTGGCGTAACAATAGTATTGTATACGGGTTTGCTATCCCCGCCGGCTGTTGCGGCAGGGCGGTAGTGAATGGACCCGTCTTTTCCTTTAACAATCTGAATTGCCCCCCGGTGTATAACCGTATCGCCTTTCATCTTTTCGAGATCAATGGCGGTTCCGTCATCAAATATGATCCTGGCCCGTTCCCCTCCGGGCAGCACGGCCTGTGCGGAAAGATGCGCCGGCGCTGCGTGCCGGGGCAACAGCCATTGCTGTTTCACGGCGGCCCAGCCAATACCCAGAACAAGCAGAACGGCAGCTGCAATCCGCATCCATGCAGTGTTGTTGCGGTACCAGGCCACTATTTTCGTTGGTTTTTCCCTGCCTGGTGATAAACGGTGGTCTTCCAGTATGTTGCGGTAAATCCTTTCACGGTCGGCGGTAGTTACGGGATGCGGATCATGCTCCCCGTGCTGGAGGTCATCCCATACATCTCCCAGTAAATGGGCGGCATCGTCGCTTTCCAGAAAGGAACGCAGCCTTTCCCATTCGGCTGGTGTGCATTGGTGCTGCTGGTACCGTTCAAACAGGTATTTTAGTTCTTCCTTGTCCATGGCGTGCCTTTAGCCTATACACGCATGAAACCGGTGGAAGTACCAATCAGGGAAAAAATTTTTTTGAACGCTGCTTAAAAGAAGATGCTGCAGATGAGAATAACCGAGAAAAGTATTTTCTCCAGCTTCAGGCGGATCACTTTAGAAGCCAGGCTGAGGTGGTTCCTGACGGTATTTTTAGAAAGGCCTGCTTTTTCAGCAATATCCTGGTAAGAGTACCCTTCGAGCTTATTCATGCGGTACACCATTTGCTGCTGCGGAGGCAATTCTTCCAGCACTTCGCTCAGGATGCCCTTCAGGTACTTGCCGTCCAAAGCAGCGTCAATAGGCTGATCCTGCTCCTGCCAGTTCTTTTTCAACTGGGCCTGGTACTCCTGGCGGACTATTTTTTTCCGGTAAAAAGAAATGGCCAGCCGCTTGGCTGTTATATACAGGTACGGGAAAAAGCCCTCACAATCTTTTATTTTATCCCGGTGAATGAAGAGTTGAATAAAGGCTTCCTGGGTTATTTCCTCCGCTTCTTCCTTACACTGGCAAAACCTGAACACCTTCTGAAAAACCAACTCATAGTACAGATCAAAAATTTTACTAAAAGTCCGTTGGTCCCCCGCTTCAAACCGGGCCAAGTCCTCATGCGTTAAAGCAATGCTTTTAGTAGTCATTATGTGGAACCCCCTTTTACAAAATTAGGCTGACAAAATAAGTCGATTCATTTAACACGTGGATTAATTCAGGATGAAGTTTATATTAATAATTCCTGGCAAATTTATTTACAGCCGGTGAACTAAGATATGAAATATATATTTTTTGGTATAGCGCCGGCTTACTTTCCCGCAAAAAAGTAAAAATTGCTTATCAGCTGCTTACGCTATCCCCGCCCGGGCCGTTCTTTTTCATAAAGCTGGTGGGCGACATGCTGAATTGCCTGAAGAAAGTGCGGTTGAAGTGGTTAGGCGAGCTGAATCCTGTAATGTTAGACACCTCAAACACCCGGTATTTGCCCTCTGCCAGCAGCTCCGCGGCCTTTTTTAGCCTGGCCAGGTTAATCAGCTCATGAATGGTGAGATTGGAGATCACTTTTATTTTCCGGTATAATGTGGACCGGCTCATATTCAGCTTATCCGCAAGAAATTCGCCGTCCAGCTGCAGGTTGTCGAGATTTTGCATGATGATGTCATTCAGCTGTTCCAGGAAAAGCTCGTCTGCCTTGCTGCCGGCCATTGTTTTCATGTGCACCAGCGGCGAATGCGCAAAGTATTCCCTGATCATATTCCGGTTCGTGATCAGGTTGGCCACCTGCACTTTCAGATGCCGTGGAGAAAAAGGCTTGTCAATATACGCATCCGCACCCAGCTCCAGCCCTTCTATCCGCGACATCAGCGTATTCTTTGCAGTAAGCAGGATCACCGGGATATGGCAGTATTCAAGATTGGATTTAATAATCTTACAAAATTCAAAACCGTCCATTACCGGCATCATTACATCGCTGATCACCAGCTGTACCGAAGTGGTGGCCAGCACTTCCAGCGCCTGCTGCGCACCCGTTGTTTGTATAATATGGTATTCCGCTCCCAGAATTTCCTGTACAAATTCAAGGATTTCTTTATTGTCGTCTACTATCAGGAGTGTTGGACGCATAACGTTAAGAAAATTTTTTCTGTACAGAGCTAAGCCTGAATTCAATGTGCTGGTGTACCGGCAATGTGAGAACGAATATGTTCATTGTGCTGTTCTGCTGTAATTCCAGTACACCGTTGTGCAGCTGCGCAAGCGCGCGTGACAGCGAAAGGCCTATCCCGGACCCCGGCTGCCCTGTTGCATTGATGCGGAAGAAAGGCTCAAATATCTTCTCGCGCAGCGTCCAGGGAATCAATGCCCCATCGTTACCCACTTCTATGCGAAACGTATCTTGCTCCCCTGGTGGAGGTACTACCCGCACCACCACTTTTTCCGTGGCATATTTCACGGCATTGCCAATCAGGTTGCTCATGATCTTGTGGAATGCTTCAATATCAATGAATGCGTAAAAGCTTTTCTCCGGCAATTCAATGTTGAATGATAAAGACCTTTGCTGTACCGTGGCTGCAAATGCCTGGTAATTCTCCTGTACCAGCCGGGGCACGTTCACCTTCACGAAGCTGAGCGAAAAGCCCTGGTTTTCTGTTTTACGGAAATCGAGCAGCTGGTCTGTCAAAGCCACGAGCCGTTCTGTATTTCTTTCAATGCTTTTCAAACTTTTCTTAATTCCAGGCTGCTCTCCCACCTCATCGATCACCATTTCCAGCGGTCCTTTTATCAATGTCAGCGGGGTGCGTATCTCATGCGCCACATTGGTAAAGAACTCGATCTTGGCTTTGTAAATCTCCTTCTCCTTTTCCTGCTCAAAAAGCGCCAGCCTGCGTTTATGTTTTTCTTTCTGGCGGCGGTGGTAGGCATTCACCAGCAAGTATATCAATGTAAGCACAATCACTGCGAATATGCAATACGCCAGGGAGCTGCGCCACCAGGGCGGGGCAATGCGGATCAGCAGCCGCGTTTCCCTGTTCTGCCAGCCGCTGTCGTTATTGGCTGTTCTGATGCGAAACGTGTAATCACCGGGAGGAAGATTGGTGAAATAAACCTTGCGGTTGGTGGGCAGGTATGTCCAGCTCTTATCCAGCCCGTCCAGCCGGTAAGCGTACTGCGTCATATCCGCTGCAATATAGGTAAGCGCAGCAAAGCCGATGGCGAAAGATGACTGGTCATATTCAAGCGTAATGGTATCAGTGAAGGAGATGGCATACGGCATGGTAGACCGGTTGATCGGAAGATCCTGGTCATTGACCTGGAAGCTGGTAATGTACACGGGCGGGCTGGTTTTGTCCGGCACCACCAGGTCGGGATTAAAGCTGATCAATCCCTTTACACTGCCGAAATATAATGTACCGGTGGAATCGCGGTAGCCGGAGCTGTAATTGAACTGGTCAGTAAGCAGGCCGTGGGATTTGGTGTACACCTTCCATTTGTTTTGTACCGGGTTATACATCGCCAATCCCTGCGAAGTGCTGATCCAAAGCTGCTTGTGCTTATCTTCCAGCACCTTGTACACCATGTTGCTGGGCAGGCCGGCAGCAACGTTAAAGCGGGTGAAGCTGTGCCGGTCCTTGTTTAATTTACACACACCGCCTCCTTCAGTAGAGATCCAGAGGTTTTGGCCGCTGTCCTGGAAAATGCCGCACACGCTGTTGCTGCTTAAGCTGTTGCTGTTACGGGCATCATAAATAAAATGGCCCTTCTCTCCTGTTTTTGCATTGTAGGAATACAGCCCCCGGCCAATGGTGCCGGCCCAGATGGTGCCATCGCGGTCTTCATACAGGCAAAACACGTAGCTGCTTTCAGGAAATTCACGCGCCATTATAAAACGCCCGGTGCTGCGCTGGTAGCGATAGATGCCGTGGCTGGTGCCCAGCAATATTTCTCCGCCCCTTGTCCTGCAGGCAGAGATAATGAAGTTCGACTGTAATCCATTGTTTGCCGGATCTGCATTGTAATGCCGCAGGCGCTTGCCGGTGCGGAGGTCCAGCACATCAAGCCCCTGCTGGAAAGTACCCACCCACAGCTCATTGCCATCAATCAGCAGCGCATGTATGTTTGTGGATGAAACAGTGCCGGGCGCTGAGAAACGTGTTACTTTGCCTGTGGCGAGATTGAGTTTATTCAATCCCGCATCTTCAGTGCCTATCCACAGGTTACCATGCCCGTCGGGACATAATTCTCTTATTGCATTTCCGCTCAGGCTATTGGGGCTGCTATTGCGGAAGTACTTCCTGAAATAGCTATGGCGGCTGTGGTAATAATTTACCCCGCCGAAATAGGTGCCGCACCAGATACCGCCTTCTGTATCTTTATAAAGCACATAAGCCGCATTGTCTGAAATAGAGTAAGGGTTGGAATCTTCCTGCCGCATATTTTCGGTGTGGCCGGTTTCCAGGTCAACAATATAAATCCCCGACTCAGAAGCGATCCAGTATTCATTTCCCCAAAACAGCAGAATATCGCGCACATATACCGGCTTTTGGTGCGCGGGAAGCCCCAGCAGCGGGCGGTACGTGCCGTTCACCGGGTCGTAGCAGGTAAGTCCCCGCACCGAGCCAATGAGGATTTTCCCGGGCGGCGTACAGTAGATCCGGTTCACCTCACCTGGCCTTTGCCTGTCGGCCGCATTCACACAATGGAACGCATCCGTTGCAGCATCATAACGGAAGATGTACCCATCCAGCGAGCAGGCCCAAACTGTTTGATCTTTACTGATGCAAATGGCGGCCACCCGCAGGGACTGCGCCGTACGAAGATCATAACTACGTGTAGCCTGCTGCTGCTCGTTGTAACAAAACAGCCGCAGGTTAGCCGTGAACCAGATTTTTCCCTTACGGTCCGGTTTAATATCCAGTATCTCGCTGCCCTGCGTGGGCCTGAGCAATGAAAATATCTCTGTACGCGGATCAAATTCATAAAGCCCTTTCCGTGTGCCTACCCACAACGTGTGGCGAACACCCTCCCCGATGCTGTACACAAATTCCTTGGCATCCGGCTGGTTCGCCTGCTTCATATTAAATGCCCTGAAACCAACACCATCAAAACGGTTAAGGCCTTCTTTGGTGCCGAACCACATAAAGCCCCGTGCATCCTGGAAAGCCGAGAATACGGTGTTGTTGGCCAGCCCGTCCTCTACCTGGTAATGCCGGAAATAAACGGGCTGGCCGTTGGCCGCTACAGTGCACCCTAGCAGCAACATATATAAAATAAAATATCGCATTAGCTGTAAATGATCCTTTCAAAAATAGAGAAAACACCCGCAAAACGCCATAGGAGAGTAACCGTGACACAAATTGGAAGAATTTTGATATGCAGTGTTAAGCCCGTGATTGCTTTATCGCTTTAATTTGACCCGCCTGGTACAAACGACTAAACACGATAAACAGCCAAAATACAGAACGATCGCGCAGGTTGTCAACAACGCCTGTCTCACGAAAAGATAGTGAATATGTTCCTGGATGTCTTGCTCAACCTTTCAATTAAACTTTCAAATAACTAACCGTTATGAAAAGAAGTCTACTTCTCCAGCGCGGTTGGATCAAAATTGTGGGCGCCACATTTTTCCAACTGGCTATTGTATCAATTCCCTGCCTTAAAAGTACCGCAAACACAGCTCCCATGGCCTTTCCGGGGGACATGGCGGCCCGGAACAGTTACCAGCAGGTAAAAGTTTCCGGAACAGTTACCGATGAATCGGGCACACCGTTGCCCGGCGTAAATGTACGCGTGAAAGGTGAAACCGGCGGCACCGCTACCGATGCAGCGGGCAGGTACAGTATTAATGTACCGGACGGCTCATCCACGCTTGTTTTCAGTTTTATCGGCTATACGCCACAGGAGGTTGCAGTCGGAAACAGCACCACGGTGAACATACGCCTGCTGGCTACAGAAACCTCCCTCAATGCCGTGGTAGTAGTAGGGTATGGCACGCAAAAACGTGAGCGTGTAACCACGGCTATCGCCAGCGTTAAATCCGAAAATTTTGTGAAAGGCGCCGTGCAGGACGCCGCACAGCTGATACGCGGAAAAGTTGCCGGCCTGAATGTTATAACGCCGGATGCAAATCCCACGGGTACAGCGCAGATCAACCTTCGCGGCATCACCACGCTCAAATCCGGTACCTCCCCGCTGGTGTTGATAGACGGGGTGCCGGGCACCCTTACCACAGTTGCGCCGGAAGACATTGAATCAATCGATGTGCTGAAAGATGGCTCTGCAGCGGCCATTTACGGCACCAGGGGTACGAATGGGGTTATCCTCATCACCACCAAAAAAGTGAATGGTGAAATGCCGCCTACAGTGGATGTGAACAGCTATGTTACTGTTCAGCAGATCACGAAAAGACTGGATTTCATGAACGCCGCACAATACCGCGAGCTGGTGGCCCAGGGCAAGCCGGGCGCATTTGACTACGGCGCTAACACCAATTGGCTGGATGAGATTACCCGCACCCCTGTTTCACATGTGCATAACATCAGCCTCCGTGGCGGGTCGCAGCATACAAGCTATATCGCCAACCTGAACTACCGGAGCATGCAGGGCCTGATCCTGCGGTCAGACAATAAGATGCTGTACCCGCGCATTGAAGTGAACCACCGCATGTTCAACGGCAAGCTGCGCCTCAATGCAAACCTGAGCGGCTACCAGCAAACCTACTTTGCGGGCTCAGACGGCAGCAGCTACCGCGGCGATGTGTATCGCAACGGTCTGACCTATAATCCCACCGATCCGGTGAAAGATGCAAACGGCAACTGGACCGAGCATACAGACAAAACCAACTATGCCAACCCGGTATCGCTGCTGATGGAGGCCGACGGCAAGAACCAGAATACTAATTTCAGAACGCTGGGAACAGTTACATATTCTCCCATTAATGGCCTGGATCTGAAAGTGCTTGGCTCGCGCGACCTGTACAACAGTGTTCGCGGCTACTATGAAAGCAAACACCACTACTCTACCCTGCACGATAGCAAAAACGGCTATGCTTCACGCGGCACTACCCGTTCGGAAGAAAACCTGCTGGAGCTGACAGCCAATTATCAGAAAACGATCAATGATCACGGCTTCACAGCGCTGGCCGGTTACAGCTGGCGTGAAACCAGCTACCAGGACTACTGGATGCAGAACTGGGATTTCCCCACAGATGATTTTTCATACAACAACATCGGTGCGGGCCTGGCGCTGTCGCGTGGCGAGGTGCCCGAGAACTCTTACCAAAGCCGTAACAAGCTGGTAGGCTACTTTTTCCGTTTGAATTACAGCTTCCGCGATAAATACCTGCTGATGGCCAGCATCCGCCGGGAAGGTTCTTCCAAATTCGGAAGAAACAACAAGTACGGTAATTTCCCCGCCATCTCTGCCGGATGGAATATCATGAATGAAAACTTCCTGAAAGGCTCCAAAGTACTCAGCGCGCTGAAGCTGCGCGGTGGTTATGGCATCACCGGTACGGAGCCCAGCGATCCGTACATGTCATTGAACCGTATCAACTTTGGCACCTATACGCTCATTAACGGGCAATGGATACAGGTAATCAATCCCTCTACCAACGCCAACCCCGACCTGCGCTGGGAAAAGAAGGAAGAAACGAACATCGGGGTAGATTATGGTTTATGGAACAACCGTGTAACCGGCTCACTGGACCTTTACAGGCGTGTAACCCGCGACCTGCTGATGGACTATTCAGTGCCCACACCGCCTTACCTGTATAACACCATCCGCGCAAATGCAGCGTCTATGGAAAACAAAGGCATCGAATTCCAGGTGAATGTTGCTGCCATTGACCACAAAGACCTGAAGTGGAATATCTCTGCAAACTATTCCACCAACCGCAATAAGCTGCTCTCACTGTCTGATAAAAATTTCCAGCTTGCTGCCGGTTATTTTGATGCAGGCACCACTGAAGAACCCATCCAGCAGCCGATTTCCCGTATTCAGATCGGGCAGCCGATCGGGAACTTCTGGGGCTTCAGATCGGTTGACATTGACGAACATGGCTACTGGATTATTGAGGGTAAAGATGGCAAGCCCAAGCCAATTGCCGATCAGCAGGCAGATGACAAGCAGATCATCGGCAACGGCCTGCCTAAACATTACCTGAACTTTAACAGCAGCTTAAGCTATAAGAATTTCGATCTGAATGTAACCATGCGCGGCGCTTTCGGGTTCCAGATACTGAACACGCCCCGTATGTTTTATGCAGCGCCGGTAATGCTTACCCGTGGCAACCTGCTCACATCCGCCTACGATAACATTTACGGCAAACGCCCGCTGGCCGACGACCAGTCGCTCAACTATGTAAGCTATTACATTGAACAGGGCGATTACTGGAAGATAGATAACGTAACCATCGGTTATAACATTAAGCTGAAACATACGCCGGTCAAAGCGCTGCGCGTGTATGCCTCCGGCTCCAACCTGGTCACGTTTACGAAATACTCGGGAATAGATCCTGAAGTAGGTGTTACCGGTCTTACACCCGGCCTGGACGACAGGACCCGCTATCCCGCCACTACCACGTTTACATTGGGCGCTTCTTTCACTTTTTAATTAAAGACTGATCATGAAATCAATAAAACAATATATCCTGGCCCTTGCCATTACCCCGGTAATGCTGGCTGCCTGCAATAATAACCTTGACGAGATTGTGTATTCGGATGTAACCGAACAGAATTATACTTACCAGAGCGCCACCGCTGCAATGGGTATTGTATATGCCAATATGAGGGACCTGTTTGGCCATACCACTTTTTACATGGTACAGGAAACTACTTCAGACGAGCTGGTGATGCCCGCCAATCCCTCCGGATGGGATGATGGCGGTATTTATAAAAGACTGCACCTGCATACCTGGAACTCGGAAAACCCGCAGCTGCTCAATATGTGGAACGCATTGTACCGCGGCGTCACCAATGCAAACCGTGTAATATCGCAGCTGGAATCCGGGAAAGTACCTGCAACCGGGGGCGCAACAAAAGAATCACTGATTGCGGAAATGCGCGCCGCCAGGGCATTTTTCTACTGGCTGATCTGCGACAACTTCGGCGATGCGCCGCTTGTGACCACTACGGCTACTGACCTGCCGGATAAGGCAACACGTAAACAGATATACGATTTTATTGTAGCTGAGCTAACCGAAGCCATGCCCAACCTGAGCGAACAAACAGGCAAGGAGATGTACGGGCGTTTCAATAAGTGGGCAGCCAAAGCCTTGCTGGCGAATGTTTACCTTAATGCTGAGGTATACACAGGCGAAGCAAAATGGGGCGACTGTCTTCGTGAATGCAACGATATTATCGGCAGCAATAAATACTCGCTGGAAGTGGATTACCGCAATGTATTCATCACCCAGAACGACAATTCACCGGAGATCGTATTTGCCGTTCCTTTTGATGAAATACACGGCGGCGGCTTTTTTGTTGACATGTTCTCCTGGCATGCGGCCCTGCGCGACAAACGCGCCATGCAAACAACACCCTGGGGATCCGGTTCAGCAATGGGCGTATCGCAGTTCATTGACACCTATGATCCTGCAGATAAACGCCTGGCCAATACCTGGTTAATGGGCCCCCAGTTCGCAATAGACGGCGTAACCCCGCTGAAAGGGTCCTATGATAAAGCAGGACAGCCGCTCGTGTTCACCAAAGACCTGCCCGACGGCCTTTTTACCGGCGAGTCAGAAGGCTACCGGCAGAACAAATTCGAGATCAAAGTAGGCGCGCGTTTTGATCTCAGTAACGATTTCCCCTTCTTCCGTTATGCCCAGGTGCTATTGATGAAAGCCGAGTGCATGCTGCGTTCCGGCGATGCAGGCGGCGCCGCGCTGCTTGTGTCGGATGTGCGCAAACGCAACTTTGACGATCCGGCCAAAGCTACGGTAACCGGCGCATCGCTGCTGGGCAATACGCGCTACAAATATGGCTATGTTGAAAATTATGCGATGGTAGATGCCGGTAATACCGATCCCGTGCAATACGGCGGATTGCTGGACGAGCTGGGATGGGAATTTGCATGGGAAGCACAACGGCGCAGGGACGACATTCGTTTCGGCGTGTTCGCGAAAAAGAGCTGGCTCTCGCATAAACCGCAGGGCGGCAACAGAACGGTGTTTATGATCCCGCAATCGGCGGTTAACTCAAATCCCAAACTCCAGTAACAAATTCATTTGAAGTTAATCCAGGCATATGGGCCGCACTTGCTGCATACTGCCCATATGCCTTTAACATTATTATATTAAATTACAGAATATGAGATCACTATTGATGCTGATGGTTGTTTGTGCAGGATGTATGCTACAGGCAGCAGCTCAGGACAGAAAGAACGGAACGGCAACAACAACGGAAAGCCATGCGCATTTGCGGCAGAACCCTTACCGCGAGCTGCCCCTGGGCGCTATCAGGGCCAACGGATGGCTGAAAGAAATGCTGTTGCGCCAGAAAACCGGCGCAACCGGTAAGCTCGACAAGCTATATCCCCAGGTAATGGGCAGCCGCAACGGATGGCTGGGGGGCGATGGCGATCAGTGGGAACGTGGCCCCTACTGGATTGACGGCTTATTGCCGCTTGCCTATATCCTGAACGACAAAGAGCTTATTGCCAAAACCAAACCCTGGGTAGAATGGGCTATTAAGAGCCAGCAACCTAACGGCTACTTTGGCCCTTCAAAGGATTACGGCCCTGAGCCGGGCGTACAGCGTGATAACAGCCACGACTGGTGGCCGAAGATGGTGATGCTGAAAGTGCTCAAACAATATTATTCCGCCACCGGCGACCAGCGCGTCATTACGCTGATGACAAATTACTTCCGTTACCAGCTGAAAGAGCTGCCCACCCATCCGCTTGACCACTGGTCTTTCTGGGCAAAATACCGGGGCGGCGATAACCTGATGATGGTGTACTGGCTGTACAACATTACCGGTGACGCGTTTTTGCTGGACCTGGGAGAGCTCATTCACCAACAAACTTTCGATTACACCAATGCATTCCTCGAAAGGAATATGCTGGCCACCAAAGGCAGCATCCATTGCGTGAACCTGGCGCAGGGCATTAAGGAACCGGTCATTTATTACCAGCGCCACCCCGACCAAAAGTACCTGGATGCAGTGAACACCGCCTTTGCCGACATCCGCAAATTCAATGGTATGGCGCATGGGCTGTATGGCGGCGATGAAACCCTGCACGGCAACAACCCCACACAAGGCTCGGAGTTTTGCACAGCAGTAGAAATGATGTTTTCACTGGAAAGCATGCTGGCCATCACCGGCCAGGTAAGCTTTGCAGATCACCTGGAGAAGATCGCTTTCAATGCATTGCCCGCGCAGGCTACAGACAACTTCATGTGCCGCCAGTATTTTCAGCAGGCCAACCAGGTAATGGCCACAAACAAGATGCGGAACTTTGAAACCAACCACGATGGCACCGATGTATGTTATGGCCTGCTCACCGGCTACCCCTGCTGCACCGCCAACATGCACCAGGGCTGGCCAAAGTTCACACAGAACCTCTGGTATGCCACGGCCGATAGCGGACTGGCCGCACTGGTGTATGCTCCCTGTGAAGTAAAAACAACGGTAACCGGCGGTGTACATGTGGCTTTTAAAGAGGAAACAAATTATCCTTTCAGTGAAAGCATTAAGTTTACGCTCACTATGGCCGGCAAAGCGAGCTTTCCTTTTCACCTGAGAATACCTTCGTGGTGTAAAAATGCATCCATCAGCGTCAACGGCATGATCTGGAAACAGGCGCAGGGCAACCAGGTTGTAAAAATGGAGCGGGAATGGCAATCCGGTGATGTAGTAACCCTCACCTTACCCATGCATGTTTTCAAGAATACCTGGTATGAAAATTCCATTTCCATTGAACGCGGCCCAATTACTTATGGACTGAAGATTGGTGAGGAAATGAAGCTGGTTAAAAACACCAATCCTCCCGGATCATATGGCGGCAAAGAGTTCTACGAGGTGCGACCCACTACACCCTGGAACTACGGCCTCATACAAACCCGCAGTGACGAGATGGAAGAGCAGTACAAAGTGGAAATGCGTGATACCACAACCAGCTACCCCTGGAACCTGGAGAATGCGCCCATCATCATCAAAACCAAGGCAAGACGCATCCCATCCTGGCAATTGTACAATGAAATGGCAGGGCCGCTGCCATTCAGCACAACGTACAGGTTTGAATCGGCGAAGGAGGAAGAGGAGATTATTTTAGTGCCGTATGGCTGCACGAATTTGAGAATATCGGAGTTTCCTGTGGTGGACAGGCGTTGATTGAAAAGCGGGCCGTTTCGGAAGGAGCGGCCCGTTTTGTTTTGGAGTTATAGGCGAATTGGAGCATTTGGAAGATCTGGGAGGAGCACATATCTTAGCATTATCCACAATTTTAAAAGAATGCTACAAGACCTGCTTGATCACGGTCCGGTTTCCCGTAATGAAATACAAAATAAGATTGATCAATATGGATGCTATATTGTATTGGTAGAGGCAGATGATTATTTACCCGGTTATGCATATACAATTGGATTGCATCAAAAATTCGGGCACCCGGAAATTATATGCTTTGGTTTATCAATAGATATGTTAGGGCGCCTGTTAAACAATGCCTGTGCATTGATAGCCAATAGCGCCTCTTTATATCCCGACCAACTTTACCAGGATTTTTTGGAAGATTATCCCATACAATTCCTGCCAGTAGAGACGTCATATTACTCAAACTACATGGCAATTTGCAGTAATTTTTATTCTACTGATGATTACCCATCATTGCAAATGGTATGGCCCGATAAGAAATCGTTGTTTCCCTGGGAGCAGGGGTTCAATCCTGCCTGGAAATTTAAACAACCGCTCCTTGACCGGAACACAGATTTTAAGTTCTATGAAGAGCGGAATGTAGCTGTTTTTACTACTAAGCATGTGCTGGAAGGAAAACCCATTTTATATGTTTATCACAATGATGATGGAGCCTGGCAGTTTCATAGTGAGCGGGAACCCGATTTGACTGATGCGAAACTGGTTTGTTTGGAAGAGATAACCCGGATTGATCCCAGTGTGAATGAAGTTTATCACTTATCATTTGGGCAAAGCGCGTGGCGCGAGTCTGTGAATGATCCGTGGGAATGGGAGTGATGAATGCGCGCGGTTTAAGGCTATATTTAAATGCGGTCCTTACTTGCCAATACAGAATATGCATTAACCTCGTTCTTAATAATTTACGCATTGATGTAGCTAGCCTGTAGCAGGTATTCTCGATTAATTTTAAAAATGACCCTGTCTCCCAAAACTACAAAATGCTACCGGAGCTCCTAGTTTTAATATTAAATTATTAGGGTTCATTAAGTTCAAGATATTGATCTCTAAAGTCACCAAGATTATGTTTTATTCCATTGACCAGAGTACCCCAATATAACCAGCCGTTAATGCTTCTCTTCTCAATAAACCGAGCAGCACCGCTTAGGAAATCGAACCTTCTTTCGATATCTTCTAGTCGGACAGTGATCGTCCCATCACCATTCAGCATACCTCTGACGTTTGGATTTTCACATACAAGTTCCTGCTCCGCGGTTAAAATTCCACTATCAAGGAGCATTTTAAGAGTCACATTTGTCTTTTGAATTCTTGCATTAGCCATTAAATATTCAAATATTATGTAAAAATATGAATTAATAGTCGCAAACACTACGCCAGATCAACTGAGTTCCAATGACTTGCTTTATATTTGAAGATAACCGTTATATCAGAAAAAAGAAAGCTAATTTTTTTAGTATTAGATTACTCTTATTTATCTTCGTAAAATCTTCCCATTTCCGGGGCATTTTTGACTGTTCACTGACCTTGCCAATTGGCTTGTCAATGAACAAAAAACCACATTATCCTGAATGAATTATCTGGGAGGCAATATATATAAAGGGGACTGTCTAAAAGTCATGAAAAAGGTTGAAAACCAATCAGTTGACATGATTCTTTGTGATCTTCCCTATGGAACGACGCAAAATAAGTGGGATAGCGTCATTCCTCTTGATCTGCTTTGGAAAGAGTACAAGCGTATCATTAAACCGAAAGGTGTTATCGCTTTGTCCTCGCAAGGCATATTCACTGCCAAGCTGATCTTAAGCAATGAAGAATGGTTCAAATACAAGTTTGTGTGGGTAAAAAGTAAGCCCACCAACTTTCTTAATGCCCGGCGTCAACCACTACGCCAACATGAAGATATATGCATTTTCTATGGCAGCCAACCCGACTATAATCCCGTCATGTCACCTGGAGAACCCTACGATAAGGGGGTCAGAAAGGCCCAGTATACTGGAAGTTATGGCGACTTTAAACCCGTTCAAGTCAAAAGCGACGGCGAACGATTCCCTACTGACACACTTTACTGCAAAACAGCAGAAAGTGAAAGTGGTGGTCGCGTTTGGCATCCAACGCAAAAACCTGTTGCGTTAGGTAGATATCTCATCCGTATGTTTACGAAAGAGGGAGATGTTGTCTTGGACAATGCTTTTGGTAGTGGAAGTTTTCTTGTATCAGCCGCATTGGAGCAACGTCGCTTCATTGGAATCGAGAAAAACGAAGAAGTGCATTTGTTCAAGGAAAAACAAATTGACTATATTGAGGTTGCCAAGCAGCGGCTTTCCGAAGTGGAACAAGCTTTCAAAGAACAAAAGCCTGCTCCTGCATTATTCTCTGAACTACAACCGTCGGCACGTGTGGGGCAGTCCAATCGGCGGGGGATGGTTGATGTCAACGCACTAATAACCCCTTCAGACACCAAAATTGTAATATGAGTAGAAACGTCCCTGCCTATAACGAAAGATCGTGGGCCATAGATCTTATCGGACATATTAAAAGCATTGCCTTCCAAACCAACAGATCAATTAAGGATGCCGGGGGCGAGCAGACAATAAGAACCGAAGGTAGTAGCTTGTTCCCCGACGTGCTTTTATTTGGTGACCGTACCACAGCCCGCATCTTGCAAGGTTGGGAATTGAAAATGCCGGATACCGACATTCGCGATCAAGAGTTTCGTACTAATGCAGAGGCAAAGGCACGCGCATTAGGCCTTGACAGTTTTCTACTTTGGAATGTTTCCAATGCGCATCTTTATATGCGAGATGCTGAAACGGACGAATATAGTTGTATACAAGAGTGGAATGAACTTGCTGATATAACGACTCGAACTGCTGTCATGCCCAATCGACGCAGGTGGGAAGCAATGGCTGGGCAAATTATCGGCCAACTGAATGAGCTTTTTGATAATGGCGAGTTAGAAGGAAGGCAATTTATCGAAGCCTATCGAAGCGGAGGCGTTACTGCGCTTATAATGGAGAACGCAGGGGAAGTAAAGGATGCCTTAACCACGGCAGCGACACGAGACATGCGACTGAGAGCTGAAATGACCTTGTGGTGGGATCGCTATGGCGCTGAATATGGCTCCAGCACTGTGGAAAAAGCCTTATCTCAAGCAATAATTTCTAACTGGATCGGCAAAATTCTTTTCGCACACATACTCCGTGAAACGGATGCTCGAGCACAACGAATTTCCATTGACGATGATACTACGCCGGATCAAGCCTTGGAATTATTCAGACAGCTTTCGGAAGATTGTAATTTCTGGACAATATTTTCTGATAGTATAGGATTGAATGTAATACCTGCGAGAGCGTGGGATCAATTAAAACAATTCAATAAACTTCTTACAGATCTACGTGTTGGCTCTGTCGACCAGGCACAATTATCCAATATATTGGAGGCAACCGTAGAAGTTGCAACTCGTAAGTTGCGAGGCCAGTACCCCACCCCAATAGAACTTGCTCGATTGTTGGTCCATCTATGTGTACGTAATATAGAATCAGACAAGGTAATTGACCCATGTTGCGGAAGCGGCACAATAATACGCGCAGCACTGGAGCAAAAATTATCAGCGGGAA
>NZ_DASTRI010000025.1:0-16851 GCF_035761305.1 Chitinophaga sp.
GGCGAATCCATCGTAATTCGCTGGACCATTGCCAAAGGTACCTGTACGCCTTCTACCGATGATGTTATATTAGTTACCTATGCTACGCCAACCGTAGCCGCTGCCGGCCCCGATCAGAAGCTGTGTAATGTAACTTCCTTTAACCTGGCCGCAAATACGCCAACAGTAGGTACCGGCAGGTGGAGTGTGGTATACGGCAGCCGTACACCGGCCAGCCTTACCAACGCCAATTCTGTTATTACAGTAGCACCGGGCGATTCAATTGTCCTGCGCTGGACTGTTAGCAACGGCACCTGTACGCCCAGTACAGATGATGTAACGCTGGTGAGCTATAAATCGGCGGCACCTGCTACTGCCGGCCCGGATCAGAAATTGTGTAATGTAACTTCCTTTACCCTGGCTGCCAATGCACCGAGTGTGCCCACAGCAGCAGGTAGGTGGAGTATCATATATGGTACTGCCACAATTAATAACCCGGGCAGCCCAACATCTACCGTAACTGTAGCCACTGGCGATTCTGTAGTGCTGCGCTGGACCATTTCCAACGGCTCCTGCCCTGCTACCACGGATGATGTAGTGCTGGTAAGCTATCAACAGCCGACTGCAGCCGTTGCCGGCCCGGATCAGAAACTGTGTAACGTGGCTTCCTTCACCCTGGCCGCCAATGCGCCTGTAGTAGGCACCGGCAGGTGGTTGGTGGTATACGGCACAGCAACCTTTAACAATCCCAACAGCCCGTCTGCCATAGCAACAGTAGCGCCTGGCGACTCTGTAGTGCTGCGCTGGACCATTTCCAACGGCGTATGTGCCGTTAGCAGCGACGATGTAATACTGGTGAACTATAAAACACCGGCAATTGCCAATGCCGGCCCTGACCAGGAACAGTGCAGCAACACCACCGGATTTACCATGGCAGCCAATGCACCGGGAGTAACCGGCGCAACCGGCACCTGGACCATTACCAGCGGTACTGCTGCTATTGCAGATATTCACAGCCCAACTACTAAGGTGACCGTAGCAGCAGGTAACGTTGTTACACTGCGCTGGACCATCACCAACGGGCCTTGTGCGATGACCTTTGATGAAGTGGTAATTGCCAACCGCAATCCTGTAACGAACAATACCATCAGCGCAGATCAAACCGTATGTTTAACAGAAGCACCGGCTGCCTTAACCGGTACTGCAGTAACCGGCGGTAACGGTACCTATACCTACCAATGGCAAAGCAGCACCAGTGGCGCCACGGCAGGTTTTGCCAACATCCCGGGTGCAAACGGCGCTAACTATACGCCAGGCCTGTTATCGCAGGATACCTGGTTCAGAAGAGTGGTAACATCCGGCCCGTGCGCCAGTGTAACCAGCAACGCCGTGAAGATCACGGTAGTGAACAAGCCGCCGGTGGTAATATTTGTACCAGGCGCATTAACGGTGGATTGTAAGCTGGGTATGGATTATACCACCCTGTTCGGCACTCCGCAGTTCAGCCATACACCGTATAATAACATGCCGCTGACTGTTACGTTCACAGACGCCACATCCATAAACGGTTGTACGCAAATCTTCACCCGTACATGGACGGCCACAGACCGTTGCGGCATGACCACCACTGCGTCACAAACCATTACCGTGGTAGACAAAACAGCACCGGTGTTCACTACTCAAAAGCCTGCTGATATAACCGTAAGCTGCGATGCAATACCGGCTGCCGTAAACCTGACCGCTACAGACGATTGTTTTGGCAACATGACCATCACACCTGTAGAAACCAGGCAGGATATACCGGGCGCCTGCGCCAATAACTACAAGTTAATACGTACCTGGACGGCTACAGATGGCTGTAACAACAGCACCACGCTTACACAAACCATTACCGTACAGGATAAAACACCGCCGGTGTTCACCTCAGCCCAGCCGGGAGATACGATTGTAAACTGTAACGCAGTGCCTCCTGCAATGCCGTTAACAGCAGTGGATAATTGTACACCAGGCGTTATAACAGTAACAGCTACGGACGTACGTAAAAACATACCGGGCGCCACATGTACTGATAACTACCAGATAGTGCGTACCTGGATTGCTACTGACGAATGCGGCAACAAGGCCACGCTGGTACAGAACATTACCGTACAGGATACCACCCGTCCGGTGTTCTCCATGCCGCAGCCGGCTAATGTAACCGTAGATTGTGATAAGGTACCGGCATGGCCTGCTATAACCGCCACTGATAACTGTACTGCCAGCATACAGGTGATGACCAGCGAGCAGAAATTTGCCACCCAAACCTGCGCAGGCAACTACCGCCTGGTGCGCACCTGGAAGGCAACGGATAATTGCGGCAACACCGCCACCATGACACAAACCATCACCGTACAGGATACCACCAGGCCGGTGTTCACAGTAATGCCTCCGGGCGATACCATGGTAAACTGTAATGCAGTGCCGCCGCCGCCGAACAACGTGATGGCTGTTGATAACTGCGGCACCGTGAAGCTGGGCCGTACACAGGTACGCGAAACCATACCGGGCGCCTGCGCAAGCAACTACCGCCTGATACGTACCTGGACAGCAACTGACGAATGCGGCAATTCAACCGTATGGCGCCAGGTGATCACAGTACAGGACACTACCCGCCCGGTAATAGCGGCGGCGCCTGCGGATATAGTGCTGAACTGCGGCGACGCAATACCCGCAGCACCCACATTAACCGCTACGGATAACTGCGACCCGTCATTCCCGAAACAGGCTACGATGGTGGAAGATCCGTATGTGAAAGACCTGTGTGCCGGTTATACCATTACCAGGAGGTGGAAAATAGCAGACGCCTGCGGCAACCAGGCTACGGAAGTAATACAGCGCATTGTAGTAAATGCCTGTCCGCAGCCGCAGCTGGATCCTGCCCTGCCGGTGAACTGCTCCGACAACCCGACCTTTACGATCAAAACGCTGAACAACGTAGAGAATCCTGTCTATACACTGGTAGGCGTAGTACCAGCCAATGCGGTGCAGGTACCGTTATCTCAGCAGAGCGGCAGCTTTAACCTGAATAATGCCACCCAGGCCAGCTTTGTGGTAAGGAACGGTGTAACGGGCTGTGTATCTGATACCGTGGTATATAACCTGCAATACAACACCACACCAATGGTGAACCTGGGACGCGATACTACGATATGCGGCGGCAACAGCCTGATACTGGATGCGGGTGCAGGCAACTTTGCCTACAATATCCGCTGGTCAACCGGCGAAACCACACAGCGTATCAATGTATCAACCGCCGGCACTTACTGGGTATCTGTAACCAACGGCATCTGTACCACTACAGATACCATACAGGTAACTGTAATACCCATGCCGCTGGTGAATATCCCGGATGCTTCCATATGCCGCGGCCAGAGCCTGAAGCTGGATGCCTTTGTTGACGGCGGTACTTACCTCTGGAGCAACGGCGCTACCACCTCTTCTATCCTGGTAAGCACACAGGAACAGTTCTGGGTGAAAGTGGTGAAGAGCGGCTGTATCACTATCGACACGGTGAACGTAACCGTAAATCCGCCGCCGGATATTTCACTGAACCGCGACACCACCATCTGTCCTGACCAGTCTGTGATGCTGACCGTGAACCTGAACAATGGCGGTAATGTACGCTGGGTAACCGGCGCCACCACCAACTCCATTGTGGTGAATGAGCCCGGCCAGTACTGGGTAACGGTAACAAGAGATAACTGTATGGTGAAAGATACCGTAAACGTACGCCTGCAGCCTTCTATTAATGTAGATCTGGGTCCGAACCAGGAAATTTGTCCGGGTAGCCAGATCACGGTAGACGGTACTACCAGGGATGCGATCTCTTACCTGTGGGACGACGGCGATCCGAACCCTGTCAAAAACATCTGGGAAACCGGTAAATACCGCCTGGCGGTGATGGACAGGTTCTGTAACCGTGTGTTCTATGATAGTGTGAATGTAAGGGTAGCTTCCCTGCCAAGGGTAGAGTTGGGAGCAGATACGATCATGTGTATAGGCGAAACGCTGCGCCTGCGTGCAGATGGTGACAACATCAAGAGTGTGCTGTGGAACGATGGCTCTACCGGTCCGTTCCTGGATGTAACCAAAGCCGGTACTTACTCCGTAACCGTGTTTAACGATTGCGGCAGCTCAACGGACCAGATTACGGTTGACTTTACGCAGTGTGATCCGAAGCCCACATTCCCGAACGCCTTCTCGCCGAATGGCGATGGCCGGAACGATTACTTCCGCCCGGTGGTGCGCGGTCCGATGTATGAATATGAGCTGCGCATCTTTAACCGCTGGGGTGAGCTGATCTACCTGGGTTACGACTCCAAGAAAGGTTGGGACGGCCGCTACCAGGGCCAGCCGGTGACCATAGGCACCTATGTATGGTGGCTTACTTACAAGAAAATGCCAAACGGTAATCCGAACATTATAAAAGGTGAGGTAACCGTTATCAGGTAATAAAAACAGCTTGATAAAAGAGGGATTCCAACTCGTGAATCCCTCTTTTTTGAGCAAACACATAATTATTTTTAATTATTTAATAATTTATTAAGATGAAAGAGATCTACCACCACAGCAAGTAGCTATGAAAACGTCGGGGGACACTAACCGTCAACTAAAAAGTTCAAAGAGGTAGAAAGCCGCTCTCTGATTGGAATCCTATTTGTTTTTGTAATATTTAAGACCAGTGATTAGATTATCAGCCTTCCTATGCCTGATCATGGCTTTTGTGAGTGGTAAAACAGCTTTTGGACAAGCGTATATAAATGCGCCTAAAAATGCATGTGCCACTATCGCAACTGGCAATGAGCGCTACGTTACCATAAATGCCGGCGTAACCGCAGAAACCGTTACCGATACCCGTTTTACCATAACCCCAGGTATATTGGGGGTAGATTATAAGGTATTGTATGGTACATTGAATACCGCATCTGCCAGTGCATCAGCAACCATTGAATTTCTGAAAGCCAATGTCTACACCGTCAGCGCTGCCATGAATACTCCTTCCGGCCCTTACAGCGCTTCTGCATTTATTAATGTGCAGGATTGTACGATGCCTGTTTGTAAAGGCGCTTCCACCGCTACGCCCATGGCAGGCTTCGATGAGGACTTTGGCTCTACCGCTGTTCCCATACCGCTTGACCCCGTGCGCGGTAACATCCAGTATACCGCCAATACCACCGGTGTTTTGCAACCAGGAGAATATGCAGTAGCTAACAGCACTACCGGTTTAAACCCTGATTGGGACAATATCCTGGACCATACCCGCAATACCAACGGCGGCATGCTGGTAGTTAACTGCGATGCTGCCACCAACCTGCTGTTCCGCAGAACTGTGAGCGGCCTTTGTAAAGGTGCGGTATACCGCCTGGGCGCCTGGTTCAAGAATGTTGACAGCAAAACATTTTTTGAGAGCAGTTGCGGAGCGGCTTATGTTAATCCCAACCTGACCTTTGAAGTATTAAATGCCGCTACCAACGCTGTAGTGGCCACTTTTAATACCAATGATATTTCTATTCCCCTGCAAACCACGGTAAATAATTTCGGCTGGCAGGAATATGCCTTCAGCTTTAAAACCACCCCAGGGTTAACAGACGTAATTGTGCAGATCCGCAATAACGCCCCCGGTGGTTGCGGTAATAATATTGCAATAGATGATATTACTTTCTCTTATTGCACACCTTATATCTACTCTTTCTTTGACGGGCAAACCGACCAGCTGGGCGGCGAATATACCATGTGCGCCGGCTCCCCCACCAACCTTACTTCCCAGTACACCCCTGCCGGCTACTTTACCGTGCCGCATTATTTCTGGGAATACAGTAAAGACGGCACACTCTGGACCACCATCAACGGCGATGGCGACGGCGTAAGCGGCACTAATTCTGATGTGCTGCATTTCGTGGAAGGCGCTTTGCTGCTCGAAGGCGACCCGGTAGCTATTACCAATATTTACTTCCGTTTGAATATATATGAAGATGGTAACACTGAAAGCTGCGCGGCCCCTTCCATGCCCATTAAGGTAACCCTGCTGCCCAACCCCAAGGTAGTAGTGCCCGATAATGAAATCTGCAGCGGCGATACCGCCACGCTGGTAGCCACCGGCGGCTTTGATGAATATGTGTGGGACCTGCCGCTTGATACTATAGCAGAAGAAGTAAAAGTATCGCCCGACGCTACGAATGTATATACCGTAACCGGTTATAAATCATATGGCGCGGGACGTACGTGCAAACGCAGCGGCCAGGCCGTGGTAATTGTAGATGACCGCCCAGTAGTAGACAGCATTACCGGCCCGTCCAACATATGCCTGGGCACAGAAGTAGCCCTGGGCATAGATCCGGGACTGGCCCTGTGGGATATTGCCTGGACACCCAACGGCGAAACTGCTGTTACGGATATTAAAGATACACCCGCCACAATAGGCGTAAATACTTACGGCGTAACTGTTACCAACGGTGTGTGCGTGATAAAAGCCACCCGCGATGTAACGGTAATGGATATACCCACTGCCAACGCCGGCGCAACAGATACGCTGCGCCAGTGTAACGACGGCAACTTTACCATGGCAGCCACGCTGGGCGCAGATGAAACCGGCCAGTGGACCATTGCAGGCGCTGCCAACGGCGCTGCCATCGGTAATGATGCGGATCCCCTGACACCGGTAACCGGCCTGGCCAGCGGCCAATCCGTTACACTGGTGTGGGCTGTACACAAAACATTGAACGCCGGTTGTATCAGCACCGATACGGTTGTGCTGCAGAATGTATCTGTTCCCATTACCAGCGTGGCCGGCCCCGACCAAACGCAGTGCGGCGCCGAAGATGCCTTTACCATGGCCGCCAATACGCCGCCTGCAGGCGCCATCGGTACCTGGGATGTTAAACAAGGCACTGCCGCCGTTGCAGATCCTAATAAGGAGAACACTACCATTACTGTAACCGGCATACAGGACGCCATGCTTACCTGGACGGTATCAAACGCCGCCTGCCCCGGTAAGCCGGACACCGTGATACTGAGCAAGAAAAATCCGCCCAACATTACGCTGGATGTAGTGCCTAATACCTGCAGCAGCGATCCTACATTTGCTGTTCCCTTCACAGCTGTAAGTGACAATCCCGACAAATATGACATAGCCGCCGCTACCAGCAACGCTATGCCAGGGTTTACCGCTGTTACGGACCAGGCGCTTGGCATTGCTCCCATAACAGTGCCCTACCCTGCCGGCACTGCCAGCGGTACCTATGACTTTAATTTAACTGTAAAACATGATGGTGCAGGATGCAGCACAGATGTACCTTTCTCTGTAACCGTTACTTCGTCGTCTGTAGTGCCTACCACCGTAGTAGCCGATAAACCGGAAGTATGTGCGGGCGATAATGTTACTTTAACCGTACAGGATGGCAGCCTGGGCACCGGCGCCAACTGGGTATGGTATGCAGATGGCTGCGGCACCGGCGCTCCGCTGGGCAGCGGGCTTACGCTTACCACTACTGTCACCAAAACCACCACATATTATGTAAGGGCGGAAAGCACAGGCGCATGCGGCAATTCAGGCTGTGCAGCCGTGGTGGTAACCGTAGTAACCACACCGCCCGCCGCCACTTTTGTGCCGGACTCTGTTACGGTTGAATGTGAAGCCGGCAAGGATTATACTACCCTGTTTGGCACACCACAGTTCAGTCACGCGCCATATACCACCATTCCGCTCACCGTGACCTATGTTGACCAGACTATCATGAACGGCTGTACGCAAAAGCTTACCCGTACCTGGACGGCTACTGACCCCTGCGGCCTTACCGCCACCGCCGCACAAACCATTAATATTGTAGATAAGACCGCACCGGTATTTACTACTGCCAAACCGGCCGATGTAACGGTGAACTGCGACGCCATACCTGCCGCCATTACCATGAACGCGCTGGATAACTGCGCGGGCATTATTACGGTAACTGCTACAGATGTACAGCAGGCCATACCCGGCGCATGTGCCAGCAATTATAAAATACTGCGCACCTGGACCGCCACAGACCCCTGCGGCAACAGCACAAGCGTTGTACAAACCATTACTGTGAAAGAATTAATGCCGCCTGCATTTACCACGGCTGCGCCTAACGATACCCTGGTAGAATGCGGCTCCATACCGGCGCCCGCCACCATGACGGCCACGGAGTATTGCACCGGCGCCAGCATCACGGCAACGTCAACGGACACACGCGTGAGCATTCCCGGCAAAAGCTGCGGCTACCAGGTAATACGTACCTGGCTGGCGCAGGATCCCTGCGGCAACAGCAATACTATTTCACAAACCATTACTGTGCAGGACACCACCCGCCCGGTATTTGCCATACCGCCGCCGCCGGATGTGCAGGTAGATTGTGATAACGTACCGCCGCCGGCCACTGATGTAATAGCCACCGATAACTGCAGCACCGTGAAAATAAGCCGCAGCCAAACGGAAAAAGCGGTAACAGTACCCGGCGCCTGCGGCAGCTACCAGATTACCCGGGTGTGGACGGCCACCGACGAATGCGGCAATGTTGCTACCGCACAGCAGGTGATTACCGTTACCTGCGATGGCATCCCCCAGGTATCTCTTGGTAATGACACCAGCCTGTGTAACGGCGAAGCCATTCGCCTGCGTGCGGATGAAAACGGCAGCAGCTACGGCGGCGTGGCTACCTACCGCTGGTCCGACGGCTCTACCGAGCCTACCCTTACCGTTACGCAATCCGGCACCTATTCCGTAACTGTAAGTAATGACTGCGGACAGGCTACCGACGAAATAAACGTGAACTTTACGGTTTGCGATCCCAAACCGGTATTTGCCAATGCGTTCTCGCCCAACGGCGATGGTATAAACGACCGGTTCCGCCCTGTAGTACAGCGCGGCATGATGTACGGCTACCAGCTGCGCATCTACGACCGCTGGGGACATATGGTGTACAGCGATACAGATCCCCGCAGAGGCTGGGACGGCTCCATGAACAATACGGAGAAGCAGGCAAATGTAGGCACCTACATCTGGTGGGTAACCTACACCAAGGATATAAAGGAGCCGCCGGTAATACTGAATGGTATGGTGAATGTGATCAAGTAAGCATCCAACTCGAAAATGCAGACATAAAAAGAAAGGAGCTCAACCGAGCTCCTTCTTTTTTTATCATCAATAATGTTGTAAACCCGGCTAGTACAACAGCCTGGTCTTGATGGTGTGCTTCACCTCTTTCAATGCGGTAAAGGCATCGTGCGACAGCTGTGTATCTACATCCAGCACCACGTAACCGATTTGCTCGTTGGTTTTCAGGTACTGCCCCAGGATGTTGATCTTTTTGGCAGATAATGCCGTATTGATTTCGGACAGTACCCCCGGCACGTTCTGGTGAATGTGCAGGATGCGGTGCGTATTTTCCACTGCCGGTACGCTGAGCGCCGGTACGGTATGGGAACCAAAGCTGGCGCCTTTTTCGAGATAGGCGAGCATTTTGGCGCTTACATCCAGGCCAATGTTATGCTGCGCTTCTTCTGTGCTGCCGCCGATGTGCGGTGTTAATATCACGTTCGGCAGGTTTTGCAGCGGGGTGCTGAAAGCGCCGCCATTCTTTTCCGGCTCTACCGGGAATACGTCAATAGCAGCACCTGAAAGCCGGCCGCTTACCAGCGCATCTTTCAAAGCATCCAGGTCAACCACCTCACCACGGGCGTAGTTGATAAAAATGGCGCCCTGCTTAACATCTTTCAATGTTTCAGCATTGATCATATTAGTGGTAAGACGGGTAGATGGTACGTGCAGGGAAATAATGTCGGCCTGGGAAAACAGGTCCTTCAGGGTTTTCTGCTGTACGGCATTGCCCAGGGGAAGCTTGGTTTCCACATCGTAATACATTACGTTCATGCCCATGGCTTCTGCCAGCACGCTTACCTGGCTGCCGATGTTCCCGTACCCTACTATGCCCAGTGTTTTGCCGCGCAGCTCATAGCTGCCGGTTGATTCTTTTCTCCAGACACCTTCATGTGCCGCTTTATTTTTATCAGGAATACGGCGTATGAGCATAACGGACAGGCCTATTACCAGCTCAGCCACCGAACGGGTGTTGGAATATGGCGCATTAAATACGGCAATGCCATATTCTTTTGCGGTCTTAAGATCAACCTGGTTGGTGCCGATACAGAAACAGCCAATGGCCTGCAGCTTTTTAGCTGCAGCCAGCACTTTAGCCGTGACCTGTGTTTTGGACCGGATACCCAATAAATGCACATCCTTAATTTCTTCGATCAGCTCTTCCTCACTCAATGCCTTGGTAAGCCGGCGGGTATTGGAATAGCCCGCATTCTTAAACTCGGCTACAGCAGCATCACTGATGTTTTCCAGTAAGAGGATATTGATCTTTTCTTTTGGATAGCTTGTCAACTTCTGCTCCATATATTATACTATTATAATGCGTATGTTGTGCGTCCGCAATTGGCTTAATAATTGTGGTTGAGGGTAAAAACAAGGTGCAAACCTACGGAACTCCCGCTACAATTAAAAAGGGACGCCGGCAAATTTGATAATGTCAAAAAATATGCGGTAGTTTGCTGCGTTTTTAGAATATTATTTACCATTATTGCTAAAAAGAGGGAAAGCATGCGGCTTTCTCTTATTGTTTTAAAGTTACCAGTTGTCATTTGTTCAATGAAGCGATTGAAAGCATTCCTGTATTTTTTAGCCATATCCGGCGTTATGATTTATGTTATACCCGGATGTGAAACCAACACGGCAAAAGAGAAAAATTCCATTGGTAAAAAAGCAGACCCAGCCTATACACTGGATGAAAGTGAGGCTGTAAGAGAAGCGGTGCTGAACTCCCCTACTACTAAACGGCAACAAACTGAACTCTCTGATTACTTTAGTCACCGGTTATTAAGAACCGGCTTTAACGGCGCTATGCTGGTAGCTAAAAAAGGCGTGGTAATATTTGAGCAATATCATGGTATAGAAGATTACCGGAGCAAAATGCTCATAGGTGAAAACTCCTCCTTTCAGCTGGCATCGGTGTCTAAAACCTTTACAGGCATGGGCATCCTGTGGCTGATGGAGCGCGGGCAGCTGAACCTGGAAGATACGCTGCAGCGGTATTTCCCGAACTTTCCGTATATGGGCATCACCATCCGCATGCTGCTGAACCACCGCAGCGGCCTGCCCAACTACCTTTATTTCAGTGACAGTCTTTGGAAGAACCAGGATGTTTTCCTGACCAATGATGAGCTGATACGCATGATGGTGGAGCACAAGCCACCCGTGCAGCACCAACCTAATACACATTTCCAGTATTGTAATACCAACTTTGCCATACTGGGCTCTATTATTGAAAAGGTGAGCGGGCAAAAGTACGGCGACTTTATGCGGCGTACCTTTTTTGAACCGTTGGGTATGACCAATACCTATTTCTTTGACCCCACCAGCACGCGGCGTCCACACCAAACCACCAGCCACCAGTATAACATGCGCCCCGAACCAGATACCTACCTGGATGGCGTTTTTGGCGACAAAGGCATTTACAGCACCGCGCAGGATATGCTCAAATGGGACCAGGCTTTATACGCCGGCTTTTTTAAACCCGAAACCCTGGAGCAAGCCTATAAGCCTTACAGCAATGAAAAACCGGGCGTCCGCAACTACGGACTGGGCTGGCGTTTGATCATGAACCCGGACAGCTCAAAGATCGTGTACCACAACGGCTGGTGGCATGGTAACAATACCGTGTTTTGCCGGCTCATACAAGATACCACCACCATTATCATTCTCGGAAATAAATACGACCGCGGCATTTACCAGGCGGTAAAACCCCTGCGCGCTATTATGGGCCACGGTGATGGCGATGAGGAAGGAGAAGACTAATTCGTAATTGACTTACTGTGCTTGCGGTTCGGCAGCACGTTCTCGCGCGTCCATATAATTTTACCGGAAAAAGCCTCTTTACGTACCGGGCATTCCATTAGCTGGCAGTAATGGCAGCATACCGGCTCGCAGGGATCTGTATGAATAAAAAACTCCACTTCGCTGTTCGGAAATCCCTGGTTTACCAGCTGCTCTACCGCTTTCAGCTCCTCATGCGCCTGGCTCAGCTCCAGGTAATAAGGTAAGGTTATGTGGCAGTCGATATGGTAGTTGTTGCCGTATTGCTGTACGCGCATATTATGCACATCTATCCAGATAGCGCGGCGGTTCGCTTTCAGGATATTGATCACCTGGTCTACCACCTGCATATCGGTTTCATCCATCAGGCCGGACACAGATTGGCGCAGCAGCTGGTAGCCTTTACGCAGGATCAGCACCCCCATTATCACCGATACTACAGGGTCCAGCCAGGCCCAGCCGGTATAGTGGATGATAACCAGGGCGGCTACCAGTCCCAGGCTGCTGTAAACATCTGTCATAATATGCTGCCCGTTGCCGGTAATGGTAATAGATGGCAGCCTGCGGCCCTGTTTCACCAGGTATTGCCCCAACAGCAGGTTTACCAGCGTGGTGCCGCCAATAACCCAGGCGCCTTGCAGCACCTCTTCCAGCACAAAGGTGCCGGTGAAATATTGCACGGCTTTGAACAGGATAAGGCAGCCGGCAATAAAGATCATGGCTCCCTCCGACCCTATGGAAAAAAATTCAACCTTACCATGTCCGTACGGGTGGTTCGCATCGCGGGGTTTACCCGCCAGGTAAACACTGTAGCAGGCAAAGGCGCCGGCTACCACGTTGATAATAGACTCCAGCGCATCAGATAATATGGCTACGGAATGAGTCAGGAAGTACGCGGCAAATTTGGCTACCGTTAACAGGAAGCTGATAAGCAATGAAAGCAGTATGATGCGAAATTCTTTCCGGAGCAATGGTTTTGGTGTTGGTTGGAAAATGCAAAAGAAACAAAAATGGGTTAAACAGGGAACAAATTTTATTGGGAGAAATTTGTTATAGCGCGCCGGCCACTGCCGTTTTGTCGGCCGTTAAGGCCTGGCCTGTTTTATGTGCTGGCAATTGTCAATCAATAAAAAAGGAGGTGCTATGGATGCTTATTCTGAGATCATCCATAATGCGGTGGAAGCCGCAGGCAGGTCAGTTGTTAAAATAGAACGGCTGGATGCCGACAGGAAAGTAACCGGAACCGGCTCGGGGTTCTTTTTTTCTTCAGACGGTTATCTCTTCACCAATTCACATGTGGTACACCAGGGTAGCTACTTTAATGTAATGCTGCACGACGGCAGCATCTATCCGGCCGTACTGGCCGGCGAAGATACAGATGCAGATGTTGCCATTCTTAAAACATCTGCCTTTGATTTCCAGGTGGCGCAGCTGGGCGATGCAGCTGATTTGCAGATAGGGCAGCTGGTAATTGCCATTGGCAACCCGCTGGGCTTTCAGCATACGGTTACAGCCGGGGTGGTAAGCGCATTGGGCCGCTCGCTGCAGAGCGGCAACGGCCGTACTATGGACGACCTGATACAAACCGATGCGGCGCTGAACCCCGGTAATTCCGGCGGTCCGCTCATTAACTCCAAAGGTGAGGTGGTGGGCGTAAATACCGCTACCATACGCGGCGCCCAGGGACTTTGCTTTGCCATCAGCATTAACTCCGCCAAAATGATAGCGGCCGAGCTAATGCAGTACGGCAAGGTGGTAAAAGGCTACCTGGGCGTGCTACTGCAGCAGATAACACTGGTGCCCAAGCTGCGCACCGGCCTGCAGCTGCGCAATAAAACCGCGCTGTTCGTAACCGGAGTGGAAGGTAAAAGCCCGGCTGCCAGGGCCGGCCTGCAGGACGGGGATATTATTATTGCGTTTAACGACAAGATAATAGAAACCGCAGACGCGCTGTTCCGGCAGCTGGGACGGGAAAAGATCGGCCAGTTCCAGCATGTAAAGGTGATCCGGCAAAACCGCGTGCTGGAGCTGAGAGTAACGCCGGTGGAGAAGAAAGCAGCGTAGTTAGATGTGCGGATGTGCAGATGATTGATGATGATTGAAGATGATTGAAGATGATTGAACACGGTGTAACAGATGCTAAGATGATTGAAGCACCCCATCTTCAGGAAGCAGGGCAGATCAAACCTGTTCTTTTGATCTGCCCCGCTTTTTTATGGGTTTATGCCCCGGCAAACGGGAAATATTAGCAGGAATGCGTAAAATGCGTTGCGAAATTTTAACCATGGACCTACGGAAAGAAATATTAAGAGAGAACAGCCGCGAACACACCCTGAGAATTGCAGACTGGGTAAGCGTAGACGCAAGGCGCGTAACACAGCTGGTGCAGGTTTTCCTGCATGACGAATACCGGGTAGTACAACGGGCGGCATGGATCATCAGCTATGTAGCGCATAAAAGCCCGGCATTAATAGTACCCCATTTACCGGCTATGGTACAGCGGATGGATGATGCCGGCATACCAATAGCGGTTAAACGTAATGTTACCCGGGTGCTGCAGTTCCTGCCCATCCCTCCTGACCTGCATGGCCCGGTAATGCACCATTGCTTTGCGCTGCTCGAAAACCCAAAGGAAACTACGGCGGTGCGTGCTTTTTCCATGACCGTGCTGGCTAACCTGGCGCAGGAGTACCCGGATATCCGCAACGAGATCCGCATCATCCTGGAAGATCAGCTTACACAAAAAAATGGCCCTGGGTTTGTAACTAGGGCCAAAAAGGTATTGAAAATGCTGTAAGTGCGGTTTTATCTTGCTTCTACCGTAAACTTCTCTTTCACCAGGTCCGCATCAGGTTTGGACTCGTCCGTGAGCTGTACCTTACCACGGTTGCTCCGCACAATGCGGGAGAACAGGGAGATCTCCTTATCAAACAGGAAGCGGAAGAACAGTTTGGTCCATGAAGTATGATAGTACAGCGTATCGTAAAAAGAGGAAGCGCTCTTACGGATCTGCGGCAGCTTGTTCCAGGGAATGGAAGGAAAATCGTGGTGCTCGTTGTGGTAGCCCACGTTAAATGCCACGGTATTTAACACGCCGTAGTAGCTGTAAGTTTCCTGCTCGCCATGGGTAAGGTAGTGCTCCTGTATCCAGCGGGCGCCCAACGGGTGCAGGCCAACGGAGAAGAAGAAGCTGGCCACCAGGAAGCCAATGGCTTGGGGCCCCCAGAAGTAAGTAACTGCTGCAACAAAAGCAATCTGCACCATCCAGTTCAGCGCAATCCAGCCATCAAAAGGTTTAATCTCTTTCAGCCTGGAGATGCGGGTTACCTGGAATATTGGATAGAGCAGCAGCCAGATCACTTTCCCGATAAAATAGTTATTGATCAGCTTGGCCTCCCACCGGTTGGGAAGGTCGGCATCCAGCTCATGAACCCCCTGGAATGAGTGATGCTTGATGTGGTAACGCTCAAATGACACAGAGCTGGGCACAACCTGGGGCACATTGGCCAGAATACCGGCCAGGCGGTTCAGTTCAGGTTTTTTAAACAGCAGCTTGTGTGCACACTCATGGATCATTACAAACAGTGCATGATCTGCAAAAGCGCCCAGCAGGTAGGCAGCGCCTAAAACCAGCCACCATGACTGATCCCGGAGCATGTAGGCCATTATCACCTGGAAGCCAACCAGCCCTATTATCGCAAATATTGTTAAAGGATTTTTCCCGATGAGCTGACGTATATCGGGATGTTGCTTGAGTATTTCCTTAGTTCTAACACGATGCGGCTCGCTGTAGGTTGAGTACACGAAGTCTTTTCTCTTTGTCATATTGGCAATATAGGGATAATAACGGTAAAATTACAATTTAGGAATAGTTAATATTTATTGCGCGTAAAGGTAAATATTTTGTTGATTGATGAAGATAAAAATTTACCATAATATATGCCATGCAGCCCATTTAAAGATGAGTTCCCATGATACCCGAATGGTTGTATACGTATGCTAGATGGCAGGTTTGCTGTTTTTATAGCGCAGCTGAAAGTAAAATAATAACCCGGTCAAAATTAAAACCAGTATCAAATCCACTTTGAAATAGTGGTAAATACAGTATTCTCTTTCAAAGCTTGTCCAAACAACATGCTCTGCAGCTGGTGTTTTAATAAGCATATTATTTTTAAACGAAAACACTTTAGGGGATTTTTCCAGCGGGGTGCATTGAAAAACTATCTTATCCTGCTGCAGGGAAAAATAAGCAATGTCACATCCGTCAATTGCAGGTAAACCGGTTTCACTTCCATTCTTTAATAAACAGGTACCAATTTCAGTTTCCCGGATCTCGTATGGGTAATAAACAGGTAGCCGCCGGTATTCAATACCTCCTTCGTTAAGCCAAAATGAATTCAGTTTCAGTATCACCAGCACTAACCACATAAGAAGGGCAAACGTTCTGTAATGCCCTTTAGGTAACAGCGGACCTCTCTCCTTTCTTAAGAGAAAATGAAAAAGATAAGCAATTGCGAGAACAATCCCGGTTTCAACTACCAGGGCAATAAGTTTGAACATAATTTGCTAATTGGGCTGCGTTGCCTCTCCGCTCAAATACCCCTGATATACCCGCTATTCATTTCAGACAAACAGCTATCATGCCGCAGCGCAGCATCCCCGGCTGTTTCATAATAACGCACCGTGATCCTGGTGGGCTTAGGTTTGGGCTTTTTTACGCCTGCACTTACACAGGCATCAATCAATAATAACAAAATGCCTGCTACTATAAACCATCGTTTCATTTTATTGCACTTAACAAAATATAAAGAACCGTCCCACCTGTTTGCGGGACGGTCTTTTCATTAATATCAAAACTACATTTCCTTCGTATGCTGGTGAACGTTAGTTCTTACCTACGAACAACGACCAGTGGTCACTAAAGGGAATATAGGTGAAAT
>NZ_DASTRI010000026.1:0-45192 GCF_035761305.1 Chitinophaga sp.
GCCGCCCTACTCCCTGTTCAATCCCGACAAGGATTACACCAAGGAGTCTATTGCCGATCAGTTCAACTTCATAGAATACCAGAAATACCGCTTTAACGCAGAATGGTATGTGCCCCTGAGCAAGCCCAAAGGCACTGACAATAAAACCTTTGTGCTGAAAGTGGCCGCCAAGTTCGGCTACATTAGCCGGTATAACACCCGTACAACGTTATCGCCCTTTGGCCGTTTTGAGCTGGGTGGCGATGGTTTGAGCAACTTTGCGATTTATGACCGCGACATTATCTCGCAGCGTGGTTACCCGGTATATTATACCAGCAATCCCAAGGTGAACCCCGAAAACGGGCAGCCGGTTGGTTATGAGGGCTTTACCATTTTTAACAAGTATGTAATGGAGCTGCGTTATCCGTTCAGCCTCAACCCCAGCTCAACCATCTTTGGCCTGGCGTTCCTGGAGGCCGCTAACGGTTACCGCGACTTTAATGAATACAATCCGTTCCGCCTGCGCCGCTCTGCCGGTTTGGGCATGCGCTTTTACCTGCCCATGTTCGGCCTGCTGGGCTTTGACTATGGCATAGGTTTTGACCGTTTGACCCCCGGCAATGGAATAAAGGATGCAGCTAAGTTCACCTTTATGCTGGGCTTTGAACCGGAATAATACAGGCAGCGTGTTAGATATGTGTTAGATTGATGTTTGTATAGATTATAAATTTTATATTGCATTTCTTAAAAAATTGCGAACTAAGATGAAAAAATTATTCATCACATTAGCTGTTATCCTGTTTGCGGCATATGCGGCAAACGCCCAACGGTACTGTGTAATAGACACTAAGTATATCCTGGAAAGCATACCGGATTATAAAGAAGCGCAATCCAAGCTGGATGCAATAGCAGACCAGTGGCAGAAAGAGATTGACGCCAAGTTCCAGGAGATAGACAAGATGTATAAAGCCTATCAGGCAGAGCAGGTAATGCTTACAGACGAATTGAAAAAGAAAAGGGAAGATGAGATAGTGGCCAAGGAAAAGGACGCCAAAGAGCTGCAGCGGAAACGTTTTGGTTATGAGGGCGATTTGTTTAAAAAGCGGGAAGAGCTGATAAAACCTATACAGGATAAGATTTACAATGCGGTGCAGAAACTGGCGGCCAGCCGCATGTATGATTTTGTGCTGGATAAGTCCGCAGGCATCACCGTAATTTTTTCAGATCCCAAGCTGGACAAAAGCGAAGATATTTTAGCATCACTGGGCGTAAAGAAGCAGTAAACCATTTTTTAACCAATAAGTAAGACTTAAAATTTTTTTAAACACAGACAACATCATGAAGAAGTACGTAATTATTGCTTTTGTAGCTGTTTCCGGTTTATTCGGCGTAAATGCAATGGCGCAAACTAAAATAGCACACATCAATACCCAGGCTTTGCTGGATGCAATGCCTGAAACCAAAGCAGCGCAAACTACCCTCCAAACCTATGCACAATCACTGGAAACGGATGGTAAAGGTCTGGTAGACGAGTATACCAAGAAGATGAAGGATTTTGACGCGCAGGCCGCCAGCATGACCGAGAACATGAAAGAGATCAAAGGAAAGGAAATACAGGATATTCAGAAACGCATTGAAGAATACCGCAACGCCGCCGACCAGAAAATAGACGCCAAGCGCCAGGAAGTGCTGAAGCCTATTTACGACAAAGCCCGCAAAGCCATTGAAGATGTAGCCAAGGAAAAAGGTTACAACTATGTAATGGACAGCTCAGTAGGCGTGCTGCTGGTATCACCTTCCGGTGATGACCTGCTGACCGCTGTAAAGACCAAGCTGGGTATAAAATAATCCAATAATACGGTAAAGCCTGCCCTGCATGAATATAGGGCAGGCTTTTACTTTTAAGGCAGGCAAATAAAAATACCACCAACTATAATTTTATTAAAAGAAATTCCTACCTTTGCCTTCCATTTTGAAAACAGGATATCCGTCCCGGGCGGATTTAGTATAGTAGTACAGGTAAAACAAAATTAAAATGAAACGTACTTTTCAACCGCATAACAGACGCAGAAAGAGCGTCCATGGTTTCAGAAAGAGAATGGAAACTGCTAACGGCCGTAAAGTATTGGCTTCCCGCAGGGCAAAAGGTCGTAAGAAACTGACGGTTTCTGATGAGCGGAAGCTGAAATAAGATCGTAAAACTCAATGCGCTATAAAAACTTATTCTTTTAAACGGGAAGAAAGGTTAAAAAGCAGGAAACTGATTGAAACGCTTTTTCGGGACGGAAAAGCGTTTTCTGTTTTTCCATACCGCATCATATACCTGCCGGTGCAGCTGCCGGCGGGCGCACCGCCCGTTCAGGCCGGCTTTAGCGCCTCCTCACGGCACTTTCCCCGCGCAGTGGACCGTAACCGCGTAAAACGCCTGGGCCGCGAAGCCTGGCGCCTGCAAAAGCAGGCTTTATATGACCACCTGCAGCAACACTCCCTGCAGCTGGCCGTTTTCTTCATTTATACCGATAAAAAAATAGCCCCATTCGCTACCCTTCACCACAAAATTTCGGTAATTTTAGAGCGTTTGCAGCAGGCAACCGCCAGTGATGGCGCAAGCCGGTAAACCATACAATACAGGATTATGCAGAAGTTGTTAAGATGGCTGGGGTATCCGTTTATTGGTTTAATCAGGGTATATCAATGGATCATATCGCCGCTACTGGGCGCAAAATGCCGCTATACGCCCTCCTGCTCTCAATACGGCATTACAGCATTAAAAAAATACGGGCTTTTTAAAGGGGGCTACCTCACTGCCAAACGCATCCTGTCCTGTCATCCCTGGGGCGGGCATGGTTATGACCCGGTGCCCTGACAAAGTAAAAAGTTAAAAATAAAAAACAGCTGGGCTGTGTATAAAGCTGCCTTATGTTCGGGAAAGAGATGCCCGGTTTTAACTTTTTCCTTTTAATTTTTTACTTTTTATTTATTGTTTATGCGCAACATCTTTCATAAAAGAAGAAAATTACTGCTGCTGGTATTGGTACTGCTGGGCGCCGGCGCGGGCCTGCTGGCCTTTAATGAAAACGACAAGTACTTCCAGATAGCCAAAAACCTCGACATTTTTGCCGCTTTTTACCGGGAGCTGAACACCTATTATGTAGATGACCTGTCGCCCGAAAAAGTAATGCACAAAGGCATAGAGTCTATGCTGGAGGAAACAGACCCTTATACCGATTTTATACCGGAAGAGAACCTGGACGACCTGAAGTTTATGGCCACCGGCCGGTACGGCGGGGTAGGCGCCTCCATTAATACCAGCGGCGACAGTACCGTAATCACTGACATTTACCAGGGCAGCCCCATGGACCGCGCCGGCGTTAAGCCCGGCGACCTGCTGCTGCAGCTCGATGGCAAACCCACCGGGGGAATGGACCAGGAAGAGATAAGCCGCCTGCTGAAAGGCACCGCAGGCACCTCCCTGGATATGTTGCTGAAAAACCCGGTTACCGGCGTTGAAACCACTAAAAAAATAGTACGCGAAGAAATTAATGTAATGCCGGTAAGCTATGCCGGCATGGTAAGCAACGATGTAGGCTACATTAAAATGGTGCAGTTTACGGAAAACAGCGGCGCCCAGGTACAATGGACCTTTGAAAAGCTGAAGCAGGAGCACCCGGGCATGAAAGGCGTTATACTGGACCTGCGGGGCAACCCCGGCGGCCTGCTGGATGAAGCGGTAAATGTGGCCAATATTTTTATTGACAAGAACCGGCTGATCGTAAGCACCAAAGGCAAGGTGAAAAACTGGGACCGGGAGTACAAAACACAGCAGGCGGCAGCCGATGTGAACATACCCCTGGCCGTGCTTACCAACCGCTCCTCCGCCTCCGCATCTGAAATTGTAGCCGGCGCCGTGCAGGACCTGGACCGCGGGGTAGTGGTAGGCCAGCGCTCCTTCGGGAAAGGGCTGGTGCAAACCACGCGCCCCCTGCCATACAACGCCAAGCTGAAAGTTACCACCGCCAAATACTACACGCCCAGCGGCCGTTGCATACAAGCCATTGATTACAGCCACCGCAACCAGGAAGGCGAAGTAGATTATGTGCCCGACTCCCTGCGCCGCTCCTTTACTACCCTGGGCGGCCGCAAGGTGAAAGACGGGGGCGGTATTGAGCCCGATGCGCCGGTAGACCCGCAGTACCTTAGCCAGGTAGCCATTACCCTGCTGCGCAAGCAATACATTTTTGACTATGCCACCAGGTATTATTACGCCCATCCTAAAATTGCCCCGGCGGGCAGCTTTAAGCTGGGTGAAGATGAGTTTGCGGATTTTGTGCGGTTTCTTGACGGTAAGGATTACAGCTATAAAACACACAGTGAGGAAGCGCTGGAAAGTTTTGAGTCCACCGCCCGCAAGGAAAAATATTACGATGCCGTAGCCGCGGAGTTTGAAGCGCTGCAGCAGAAAATGCGGCATGATAAAAAGCAAGACCTGCTGAAGCATAAAACCGAGATCAAACGCCTGCTGGAAGAGGAGATCGTGAACCGCTACTATTTACAGAAAGGCCGTATAGAACGTTCCCTGGCCTGGGATGATGAGGTAAATGAAGCCATACGCCTGTTCCATAACCCCCAGGAGTACCAGCAGCTGCTGAAATAAATATTTGTTGTAACAATACATGAATGCAGGCAATGCCGCAGTACCGCAGGGTTTTGCGGCATTGTTGTTTTTACTATTGGAATTGTATTTTTTTTATTAGCTTGTTCCCATTCAACGTTATGGAATACTGCAGCAAGGGGATTTTTCTTAATTGAATGATAACACAACAGCGCGGTCAATATTAATAATTTTACGTTTTTCCTGTTCATGTGAATGAATGATCAGCCACATATAGATCCTGCAACCTGGGAAGCTTGCAAAGGGGGCGATAAAAATGCGTATGCGTATATCTATAAGATATACTATCCCCGTTTGTATAATTACGGCTGCAAGTTTACGGTAGATGCTGCCCTGGTGGAGGACAGCATCCAGGAGATTTTTGTGCGCTTTTGGATGCAGCGCGAGAAGCTGGCCGCTGTAAGGGAGCTGAAAAGCTACCTGTTTGTATCGTTCCGGCACTATTTACTGAACCTGCTTGCCCGGCATAAAAAGATACAGGAAGATATTGCGGCTACGGATAATTATGCCTTTGCGCTGGAAATATCTGCCGAGCAGCAGCGCGTGGTAGCGGAAGAGCAGCAGGAGCAGCTGCAGGTGCTGCGCAATGCCATGCGCCGGTTAACGCCCCGGCAAAAAGAGGCTGTATTTTTCCGCTTTTATGAGAACATGAGCTATGAGGAGATTGCCGGCATCCTGAACATATCCGTTAAAGCCACCTATAAGCTGGTAGCACGCGCCATATTAATGCTGCGTGATGCGTATAATACCGCTCCCCTGGTAAAAGCCCTGTTTACCCTGGCGCCGCTGGCCGCTGCGCTGGGCAGCCTGCAGCTTTCGGCCATGATATGCGCAACGCAGATTCCCCCATCTTTATAAGCCCTTATAATTTTTTTAAAAAAAAGTTTCGTGTTTGTGGGGTAAAATGTATTCCCCGCCGCTCCTGTTACTGTAACACCACAAAATGGAGCAACCAAAAGATTACGAACACTTTGATACCAATGATTTTATTGCCGATGATGCCTTTCTGCAATGGGTGAAATTTCCCGATGCGGAAAGCAATGCATTCTGGAAAAACTGGCTGGCGGCGCATCCGCATAAGCAGGCGCAAATAATGGCTGCCCGCGCCTTTATACTGGGTTTACAGTTTAAGGAAGATGCGCCTGCGCCGTTGATGGCAGCTGCCTCCCTGGAGCGCAGCCTGCACCGCATAGCAGCCCTGGAGCAGCAGCCGGTGGCAGTAAAAGAAAAAAGTTTGCGCAGGCTGTGGTGGTGGGCGGCGGCGGCCGTGGTAGCAGGCGGCATGGCCCTCATCGGGCGGCAGCTAACGCTTATGCCGGCCGGCAAAGTACAGTATAACGGGCTGGCAGACGGGGTGCGCACTATTTGGCTGCCCGACAGCTCCCGCGTAATACTGAACGCGCATGCATCCGTGTCTTTCCGGCCCAACTGGCTGGAGGGCGGCAAACGCGAAGTATGGCTGAACGGTGAGGCTTTTTTTGACGTAAGGCCGCTAACCGCGGGGCTGCGCACAGCCAATGCTTTTGTAGTGCATAGCAATAACCTGGATATTGATGTACTGGGCACGTCTTTTAATGTAAAGGCAAACCGCACGTTCACCAATGTAACCCTGAACACGGGTAAAATAAAGGTGCAGTGCAATGAGCTGCCAAATCAGCCGCTGGTGCTCTCTCCCGGCGATTTTGTACAATACTCCGCAAAACAAAACAAGATCATCAAGAAAAAGGTGAATGCCGACCTGTATGCTGTATGGAAGGAGGAAAGCCAGCAATTGCAAAACGTAACGCTGCAGGAGCTGGCCGCGTACATAGAAGATATTTACGGCTATAAAGTACGTATCAGCGGCGCCGGGCTGGCGCAAACAAAGCTTTCCGGCGGGTTGCGGGTAAAGGATGAAAAGCTGCTGCTGGAAACGCTCTCCTTTGCGCTGAACGTAAAAATCACCAAAAGCGCCGATACACTTTTTATTCAACCAAAAACTAATAAATAAAATTCCCTGATATGCCGACAAATGTACCGTTAAAACTGATGGGCAGCTACGCATTGCTGTGCGCTGCCTGTTTGGTAGGGCCTTCCCTGCATGCACAGGACCTGGCCGCCGCCCAACCGCTGCACGGCGCGTACCGCTACCAGGTTGCACGCAAACAGCTGCAAACACTGGGAGATATATTACAGGTAATAGAAAAGCAGCATAATGTAAGCTTCATCTGCAGATCAGAGCTGCTGCAAATGAAAATTAACGCCGGTAACGAAGACTTTAAGGAAAAAGCATTTGCCTATTCCCTGGTAACCGTGATCCGGCCCTATGGCCTGGAGCTGAAGCAGATCACTGCGCAGCAGTTTGCCATTTCATCGTCAAATGATGAAGCCGGCAATACAGGAGAAGCGGCCAATAACAGGAATATTCCCGTTTCCTCAGCGCTGGTAGGGCAAAATATTAATGCCGTGCACAACCCGGCGTTTAATGCCGACTATTTAAGCTACATACAGGTAAAGCGCGTAAGCGGCACTGTAAGGGGCGCCGGCAACATTCCGCTGCCTGGCGTAACCGTTACGGTAAAAGGCACCGGTAATGGTACCGTTACCAATACCGATGGCAGGTTCGAGATCAATGTAACCGGCAATAACGCCATCCTGCTGTTCTCCTACGTGGGCTATCTGCCCAGGGAAATTATGGTGAATGACCAGCAGGAAATAGATGTAGTGCTGAATGAAGATACGCGACTGCTGAACCAGGTGGTGGTAGTAGGTTATGGCACCCAAAAGAAGGTAGACCTTACCGGCGCTGTAGCCATGGTAGGGGAGAAAGAGCTGGCTGGCCGCCCGGTTACCTCCATGTCAACCGCTTTACAGGGGCTGCTGCCCGGCTTAACCGCCATTAATAATACCGGCTTCCCCGGTGCGGGCGGCGCTACTTTACGTGTGCGCGGTACCGGTACTACCAACAACGCTAACCCTTTTATACTGATAGACGGTATACCCGGCGACATCAACTTCCTGAACCCCACGGATATTGAAAGCGTATCTGTGTTAAAGGATGCGGCATCCGCCGCCATTTATGGTTCGCGTGCAGCCAACGGCGTTATACTGGTTACCACCAAAAAAGGGAAGCAGAACCAGAAGCCGGTGCTGAGCTACAACGGCTACTACGGCATACAAAAGCCGTATGCCCTGCCTAAAATGGTAAGCGCCCCCGAATACATGGAAATGCTGAATGAGGCGCAGCGGAATGTGAACCTGCCCGAAACCTATACACCCGAAGATATACAGAAGGCAAAGGACGGTACAGACCCGGATTATTTCGCCAACACCAACTGGCCCAAAGCGCTGATCAAAAGCACGGCCCCGCAGCAGGAGCATAACCTGAGCGTGAACGGCGGATCGCAGAACATGACCTACTATCTTTCCTATGGCCGCCAGAACCAGGACGGCCTGGTAGTAGGCGACCAGTACAGCGCTGTACGCAACAATGTACGCGCCCGTATGAATGTTATGCGCCTGTTTGACATTGTTGATATTGACGGTAACCTGGGGTATATAGACCGTACCCAGAACCAGCCGGCCGGCGGTACAGACGAAGACTCCGGGCCTATTTACACATCACTCACCATGTCGCCCCTGAACCCCGTGAAGTTTACCAACGGCACCTGGGGGTATGGCGGCGGCTCCAGCAACCCGGTAGCCATTGCAACGGATGGCGGCTATAACAACTTTAAATCACAGGAAGTAACCGGCAATGTATCTGCCAAAGTACACATCTGGAAAAACTTGGATTTCACCGGGCAGTATGGCACCAATATCATCAACCAGCGCCGTGCTACCTTTAGCCGTAAAATAGATTACTACTACCCCGACAGTGGCGACCTGTGGTACTCCAATGCCACCAGCAACAAGCTGGAAATGCGCGACTATACCAGCCGCATGGAAAACCTGTCCGGTTTATTGAACTATGCCCTTGCGCTGAACAAGCATCATTTTAAGGTATTGCTCGGTTACCAGCAGGAGTCGTACCGGTATGAGTCATGGTACGCCAGCAAGCAGAATTTTCCCAGTGATGATGTACCGGTGTTTAACCTGGGCTCCGACAATCCCAATGCCACCGGCGATGGCTACCAGTATGCGCTGCGTTCCTGGTTTGGCCGCCTGAACTATGATTTTAATGAAAAATACCTGCTGGAGCTGAACTTCCGTTACGATGGGTCTTCCCGTTATGCGCCCGAACTGCGCTATGGCTCCTTCCCTTCCGCCTCTGCCGGCTGGCGCTTTACGCAGGAGAATTTTATAAAGCAAAGCAGCATCAGCCGCTGGCTGAACGAAGGTAAGCTGCGCGTTTCCTACGGCAGCCTGGGTAACCAGTATGGCGCCGATGGCTCAGCTTATTCCGAATGGTACCCTTACATGCAGGTGCTCACCGGCGTTGGCACCATGCCTATAGGCAACATACTCACCCGCGGCGTAGCGCAAACCAACCTGGCCAACCCGTTACTGCGCTGGGAAAAAGTGAATATGCTGAACCTGGGTGTAGACCTGGCCTTCTTTAATAACCGCCTGAGCGTAAGCGCCGACTGGTTTGACAAACGCACCAAGGACATACAGCTGAAAGTACCGCAGCCAGACATACTGGGCCTGGAAGTGCCGGACCAGAATGCAGGCGATGTGTCCAATAAAGGATGGGAGCTGTCACTGGGCTGGGCAGACAACGTGAACGAATTTACCTACGGTTTTAACGCGCAGCTGTCGGATGTGCGCAATAAAGTGCTGAACCTGGGCGGCGCACCGCCCGTATTAGGCAACCGTATATTGCAGGTAGGCTATCCTATTAATGCATTTTACGGCTACCGTACCGACGGGCTGGCGCAGGAAAGCGACTTTACCAAAGACGCCAGCGGCAAGCTGATACCCAACTTCCCCATTTTTGACGCGGACCAGGGCAAGGTAGCGCCGGGCGATATTAAATACCGCGACCTGGACGGTGACGGCGTTATTACGGCAGATAAGGACCGTGAAGTAATAGGCGATGCTTTTCCGCGCTACACTTACTCCCTGCGCGGCAATTTCGGATGGAAGAACATTGACTTTTCATTTTTCATACAGGGCGTAGGCAAAGGCAACGGGTATATTAACAGTATTGCCATTCACACCTTTCAGGCGTATGGTTCCTACCCGCAGGAGGTGCACCGCGATCACTGGACGCCGGAGAATACGGATGCCTGGTACCCCCGCTTCACCTACCTGGACACGCGTAATACCACCGCCCGCCAGTCGGACTACTGGCTGCAGGATGCTTCTTACCTGCGCCTGAAGAACATACAGATCGGTTATACGCTGCCCAGCAACTGGACCAGCCGTTTGCGCATACAACGGTTACGCGCATACGTATCAATGGACAACCTGTTCACCAAAACCAATTTCTTTTACGCATACGATCCCGAAACCGTTACCACCAGCGGCGGTACGTACCCGCAGGTAAAAACCTTTGTGTTTGGTCTTAACATTAACTTTAAATAACCACTGCCATGCAGCAACATATATTCCGTTTTATACGTATAGCCATATGGGGCATAACAGGGGTAGTAGCCGCCTGCTGTTTGAACAGCTGCTCCAAGAACTTTCTCGACCGCGGCGCGCTGGATGCTATTCCCAACGACGAGTTCTGGAAAACAGAAGGCCAGCTGAAGCTGGCGGTGAATGCCTGCTACGATTACCTGAAAGGCAAGAATGTAGTGGATATGGAAAACATGGGCGATAATACCATATACCCGCCCATGAGCGATTACCTGGCTATTTCCACCGGCAACTATGACTTTACCCTGGGCACGCTTAACAGCGAATGGGTGAACCAGTTTAAAGGCATACGCCGCTGCAACCACTTCCTGGAAAACTATCAGAAAGCCACGGGCGTACAGCAGGCCAAGCTGGACCAGTATGCAGGTGAGGTGCGTTTCCTGCGCGCTTTCCTGTACAGCTACCTGAGCTTTTTCTTTGGCGATGTGCCGCTGGCCACCAACACACTGAACATTAGCGATGACCTGGTGTACGGCCCCCGTACGCCGCGCGCGCAGGTGGTGGACTTTATATTGCAGCAGCTGGATTCTGCAGCCATGGAGCTGCCTACCACCTACGGATCGGGTGACCTGGGCCGCATTACCAAAGGGGCCGCATTGGGCTGGAAGTCGCGGGTAGCGCTGTTCTACGGCAAGTATGATGTAGCCGAAGCAGCCGCCAAAGCAGTAATGGACCTGAATGTGTACAAGCTGTATACCGCCGGCGGCACCAACAGCTATAACGAGCTGTTTACGCATAAAGGCAAGCTGGCCAATGGCGCCAATAAGGAAACCATGCTGGCCCGCCTGTACCTCATAGACGTGTCTATGCATAACATGAGCCGCGAGTGCCAGGTGCCGGACCAAACCTCCCGCTTTAATCCTACCAAATCGTTAGTGGATGCTTACCTGTGCACAGATGGTATGCCTATTGAAAAATCACCTTTGTATAACGAAGGCGCGCAAACGGCTTACGGCGATGTATTTAAGAACCGCGATCCCCGCATGTCGCAAACCATACTGGCGCCCGGCGCCGATTGGGGCGGCAAAGACGATGGGGACCAGGACGCCAGCCCGTCCACTATTTTTAACCTGCCCAAATTCAACTCCGATAAAAAGGGATGCGTAACGGCCACCGGCTATTACTTTACCAAATACGTGCAGGTATCGGCGGTAGCCACCTATAATAAAGACCCGAACGACATTCACATTATGCGGTATGCAGAAATGTTGCTGAACTATGCAGAAGCACGTGAAATGCAGGGTAAGCTTACACAGGCCGACCTGGATATGACCATTAACAAGCTGCGCGACCGCGTGGGCATGCACCACATGATTATTTCTGAGCTGAATGCCTGGGGCATGGACCTGCGACAGGAAATACGCCGGGAGCGCCGCGTAGAGCTGGCCCTGGAAGGTCAGCGTTATTTTGACCTGCTGCGCTGGAAACAGGGCAGCCTGCTGGCGGCAGATGCAAAAGGAATGAAGAAAGCTTTTGTACCGGACTACATGCAGCAGTATGTATCCAGCGTAAAGGTAGATGCAGACGGGTATATGATCGTGAATACCGGCCGCCGGTTCATAGATCCGAAGAATTACCTGTGGCCTGTGCCGTTAACACAGTACCAGCGGAACCCCGACCTGGGACAAAACCCCGGATGGGAATAAATGATATATAAGAGATGAAACATTACCTGATAACCCTGTGTGCTTTGCTATGTGCCTGCAGCACACATAAAGCAGTTACAGGCACGCAAGGCATGGCGGCCGATACCATTAAGGTATTAACCTATAACATTCACCATGCCAACCCGCCATCAAAGAAAGATGTGATAGACCTGGATGCTATTGCGAATGTTATAAAGCAGCAGCAGCCGGATTTTGTAGCCCTGCAGGAAGTAGATGTACATACCGGCCGCTCCGGCCGCGATGTAGATGAAGCAGCGGTGCTGGCCGAAAAAACCGGCATGCATGCGCGGTTTGCAAAAGGCATCCCGTATGGTGGTGGCGAGTATGGCATTGCCGTACTTTCGCGCTATCCCATACAGCAGGGGCATGCCTATGCATTACCATCGGCCCCCGGATCAAAGGGAGAGCCGCGTGCATTGTGCACTGTTACGGTAAAGCTGCCTAATGGCCGGCAGGTAATGATGGCCAGCACGCACCTGGATGTATTAAAGCCGGAAACAGACCGCCTTTTGCAGATACGCGCCATTGCGGGTATACTGGGTACGGCCGGCATGCCGGTAATACTGGGCGGCGATTTTAATTCAAAGCCCGGCAGCGCTACCATACAGGTGCTGGACAGCGCTTTTACGCGCACCTGCAGCAATTGCGCGTTCACTATCCCGGTTGATAAGCCCAACCGCACCATAGATCATATTGCCTATGCGCCGGCAAATGCTTTTAAAGTAACGGCGCACACGGTAATACCCGAGCGTTATGCATCGGACCACCTGCCGGTAGCGGCTACCCTGGTGCTGCTGCAGTGAATTAAATTATGATTTACGCTATTTAAGTGCTAAATTAAAATCTGTTGCTTTCAACCAGATCACGTTATTAAACACGCAAACCAGAAAACACATGTCTGAAAATTCGATGGAAAATTCCCGCCGGGGATTTATCAGCAAACTAGCCAAAAGCGTAGTAGGCGCGTCTTTACTGCCTAATATTATTACTGCTGCAGACAGGCAGCGCCACCTGGCCTCACTGTCACGCATACATGAAAAATACAGCGCCAATGACCAGATACAGATTGCCCTGATAGGCGCGGGCGGCATGGGTACCTCCGATACCAATACCGCCATTACGGTGCCTGGTGTTAAGTTGATTGCTGCCTGCGACCTGTACGACGGCCGTTTGGCAGATGCAAAAAAGAAATGGGGCAATGATATTTACACCACGCGCGATTACCGGGAGATACTGGAGCGTAAAGATGTGGATGCGGTAATTATTGCCACGCCGGATTTCTGGCATAAGGATATTTCTGTAGCCGCCATGAACAAGGGCAAATCCGTATACTGCGAAAAACCGATGGTGCACGAGATCGGTGAAGGGCCGGCTGTAGTGGAAGCCCAGCAAAAGAACGGGAAGGTAGTGTACCAGGTAGGCAGCCAGGGTATGAGCTCATTGGGCAATGAAAAAGCCCGCCAGCTGCTGAAGGATGGCGCTATCGGCGAGCTGAATTATGCCGAAGGTTTTTGGGCGCGTATGTCGCCCCTGGGCGCCTGGCAATACCCCATACCGGCAGATGCATCGCCCAAAACGGTAGATTGGGAAACCTACCTGAAAAATGCGCCCAAACGCGAGTTTGACCCGCTGCGCTTTTTCCGCTGGCGCAATTACAGGGATTATGGTACCGGCGTTTCCGGCGACCTGTTTGTACACCTGTTCTCCAGCCTGCATTTTGTAACCGGTTCCATAGGCCCCAACAAGGTAATGGCTACCGGCGGCCTGCGTTACTGGAAAGACGGGCGTGAGGTGCCGGATGTTATGCTGGGCATGTTCGATTACCCGGAAACAGCCGCTCATCCTGCCTTTAACCTTTCGTTACGCGTAAATTTTGTAGACGGTACCGGCGGCACCAACTACCTGCGTATGGTAGGCAGCGAAGGTTCTATGACGGTAGAGTGGGATAAGGTAACGCTGTACCGTAACCAGAAGCCGGAAGAAGATCCCCTGCTGAAAAGCAAAAAGGGAGAAGGCGCTGCCGCCAATGGCAAGCAATATGTATATAACCGCAAAAGCATGCTGCCGCCCGAAAAGCTGGAGTATGTGGCAGATGAAGGTTATAAAGGCGCGCACTTTGACCACTTTTACAACCTGTTCAACGCCATGCGCACCGGCGGCAAAGTGCATGAAGATGCGCTGTTCGGCTACCGCGCAGCTGCGCCGGCCCTGCTGTGCAACGACAGCTATTTCCAGAACAGGATCATCCAATGGGATCCCGAGCACCTGAAAATGATTTAACCAGTAAAAAGCATAGATCATGAGAAAATTAGTTATTCCGGCTTTATCGCTGTTAACAGTAACGGCTATGGCGTGCAACAGCGGCAGTACGGCTGAAAGCAGCACCGACTCAACCAGCATCAGCGCAGATACTACCGCAGCCATGGCAGCTGTGGAAGATAACAGTAACGCCAACACGCTTACGGATGCTGAAAAGGCAGAAGGCTGGCAGCTGCTGTTCAACGGCCAGAACCTGGACGGCTGGCATATTTACAAAGGCAGAACCTCTAACAGCTGGGTAGCGGATAACGGCACACTGCATTGCCTGGGCAACGAAAAAGACAAGAGCGATAAGCGGGCAGACCTTACCAGCGACAGCACTTTTGAAAACTTTGAGCTGCAGGTTGACTGGAAGCTGGCCCCCAAAGGCAACAGCGGCATTATTTACCTGGCCTCTGAAGAATATGAAGCCGCCTATAAAAGCGGTCCGGAGTACCAGCTGATAGATGATGAAAATTTTCCTGAAAAGCTGGAAGGCTGGCAAAAAACCGGCGCTAACTATGCCATGAGCGACCCGCTGGTGGCAGCAGCCAAACCTATAGGAGAGTGGAACAATACCCGTATTGTTGTAAATCACGGGCATGTGGAACATTGGCTGAACGGACAAAAAACAGCGGAATACACCATTGGCTCACCGGAATGGAAGAAAGCCAAAGCCAGCGGCAAATGGAAAGATGCGCCGGGCTATGGCGCCACCAAGAAAGGCCATATAGACCTGCAGGACCATGGCAGCGAAATATGGTTCAAAAATATTAAGATTAAGCAGCTGAAGTAACCGGTTGCTTTACGGCTGATGGCCGTGCATAAAAAAAGAGGACGTATCACATACGTCCTCTTTTTTGTTTTATGCTGCATGCACTATTTCTGTGCAGCTTCGTAGTTTTGGCTAACAGCATCCCAGTTTACAGCGTTCCAGAAAGCTTTCAGGTATTCCGGGCGGCGGTTCTGGTATTTCAGGTAGTAAGCATGTTCCCATACATCCACGCCTAAAATGGGGGTGCCTTTTACTTCGGCAACATCCATCAGCGGGTTATCCTGGTTAGGGGTAGAGGTTACCTCCAGCTTGCCGTCTTTTACAATAAGCCAGGCCCAGCCGGAACCAAAGCGGGTAGCGCCTGCATTGTTGAACTTTTCTTTGAAGGCGTCAAAAGAGCCGAAAGTGCTCTTAATATCATCAGCCAGCTTGCCCTTGGGTTCGCCGCCTGCGTTGGGGCCCAGTATTTTCCAGAAAAAGCTGTGGTTCCAGTGGCCGCCGCCATTGTTTCTTACAGCAGGGCTTATTTTACCGGCGCTGGCAACCAGCTCTTCCAGTGATTTATTTTCATGCTCTGTGCCGGCTATAGCTTTGTTCAGGTTATCTACATAAGCCTGGTGGTGCTTGCCATGGTGTATTTCCATGGTAGTTTTATCAATATGCGGTTCCAATGCATCGGCAGCATATGGTAAGCTCGGAAGTGTAAATGCCATAACTCAATTTTTATTGGTTAATGAATAAGTTGTAAAATTTACGGGTTTCAAATTTACTGCCTAATAGGGGAAATATCAAACAATCGTGTAAGGTGCGCATACGCGTATTAAAGGTACAGCATAGTGTGCATACCGCCGTACCAGGCAGCTGGCAAAGAAAGCAGTAAGCTGTGCGGTGGTTAAATGATGTTTAAATAATACAAAACATTGCTTAAAAGTTATAAGCCGTAAGCCTGCATAGCAGGCTATACATGCTATGCTGCGCCGGCATGCCAATGCGAAGCAGGTCATCCACGCCGCCATACTGTTCCTGTACGGCATGTTGGCTGTAAGTAGCAGGCGCGCATTGCAGCTGTAAATTAAGCTTGCACATATGGGATTTTATTCTAAATTTACAGAATAAGTGTTGTAACAGCTGTTTTATATACCTTTTTTTTCGTATATGCCAGCACGTGAGCAGCAGGTTTCACTATTGTTTGTTTAAAACTTAATGTATGCAGACCGAAGACCCGGGCATGAGATCAAACCCAATCACACCATTACAGCAGGAACATGAGCGGTTAAAAGAACGTGTACAGTGGCTGGAAAGCATACTGCATCATACACCGGCCATGGTGTTTACCGCCGACAGGCATGTTAACCGTATAAGCTGGTGTAATGCATACATGGAGCGCTTTACGGGCTTTACCCTAAATGAAATGCATACACTGGGCCGGGAATTTTTCAGGCAGTTCATGCACCCCGATGATTTTGAGCTGACCAGTATAGCAGATACATCTTTTCAGAACAGGAAAAATAGCTTTGGCGGCGTTGCACGCGTAAAGCCCAAAGGGCAGCGTGAATGGCGATGGGTAGTAGGGCTAACCATCCCTTTCAGCCAGGATGAGCAGGGAGAGGTAGGGGAGGTAATATGCGCTTTCCTGGACCTGACCGTAGCCATTGATACGCACACGCAGCTGGCCGACGCCATGAGCGAGCTGTTACGCCGGCAGAATGAAAGCCTGCTGGATAAGCTTACTTTCCGGGAGAAAGATGTGCTGGCCCTGGCCGTAAAGGGTTTAAACAATAAGGAGATTGCCCAGCAGCTGAACCTGAGCCGTTATACGGTGGAAACACACCGCAAAAACATACGCCTGAAGCTGAAGGTACGCAACACTACCGAGCTGGTAACCATTGCCCGCAACATCGGTTTCCAGTAAGCTATACATTAACAAAACTTTCAAAAAAATACCCAAGCTTGGGTATTTTATGGGCAAATAAACACGATTATTTTAGTAAGCGTAATAGCATCCTGCATCCCTGCTATGATAAACCGGGGAAAAAGAATTAATATATGCGAATATAACCTGCTGCCATAGCGGAAACAAACAATACCATTAAACTATATATACAGGAGATCAGATATAAGATCAATACCAAGCTATTTTATTCTTCATTCGTTGTATTTTTTAGCCACAGTGCCATCCATTGTTTGTTTTCCTACAACATATATATTCGGCAATTTGATTATATTTAGCTTCTGAATTCAAATCCCTGTAACATGCCGAATATTGTTTTCACCATCATCATCCTCTTTTTAATCCTTTGGGTTGTATTGTCTTCCTTTGTAACCGTACAACAAGGTACAATAGCGGTAACCACTATTTTTGGTAAATACAGCCGTATTATGCGCCCTGGTCTTAATTTTAAAATACCCCTTATAGAAAAGGTATTTAAACGCATTTCCATCCAGAACCGTTCTGTAGAGCTGGAGTTCCAGGCCATCACCATTGACCAGGCCAATGTATACTTTAAAGCAATGCTGCTGTATGCAGTATGGAACCAGGAGGAGGAAACCATTAAAAGCGTGGCATTTAAGTTTATGGATGAACGTAGTTTTATGCAGGCGCTGATACGTACCATTGAAGGCTCTATACGTGGCTTTGTAGCTACCAAACGCCAGTCTGAGGTGCTGGGCCTGCGCCGGGAAATTACCGAGAATGTAAAGGAGCAGATCGATAAAACACTGGAAGGATGGGGCTATCACCTGCTGGACCTGCAGATGAACGACATTACCTTTGACGATGCCATTATGAAATCCATGGCGCAGGTAGTGGCTTCCAACAACCTGAAAGCAGCAGCTGAAAATGAAGGACAGGCCCTGCTGATCACCAAAACCAAGGCCGCGGAAGCAGAGGGCAATGCTATTAAAATAGCCGCAGAAGCAGAACGCCAGGCTGCCCAGCTGCGCGGCCAGGGTGTTGCGCTGTTCCGCGAAGAAGTAGCCAAAGGCATGACCACCGCTGCCAAGGAAATGCAGCAGGCTAATTTAGACACTTCGGTGATCCTGTTCTCCATGTGGACAGAAGCCATTAAGAACTTTGCCGAAAACGGCAGGGGCAACGTAATATTCCTCGATGGCTCGTCAGAAGGCATGGAGCATACAATGAAGCAAATGATGGCGATGAACAGGTTAATGGAAGTGGATGATGTGAAGCGTTAATTGTTTTATTGCAAATTTTTGAAGCGGTTACGTTAGCGTAACCGCTTTTTTTTGCCCTTATTAATTAATGTGCCTTCCTGCAGGTCCGGCGCCGGACTGCGCCCGCCTGTTTGGAGGGCTATTGAGCCTTGTCAAGCGTATTTACGCACGTGCTCTGATTAAGCCCGGAATGTCGTAGCACGCCGGGCAAGGTCCTTGCGCCGGTACCTGCAGGTGCGGCGTTACTATAGGGCAGTGGTTAACTGAAATGTGTAATGTAGGGCAGCCTGTGAATGTCCCCAATTGTGCTGTCCCTTTTTGCAGATAGGTAATGAACGCGTTGCGCTCCTTAGCAGCACATATCATATACCAGGCGCCGCCCAATTCGTAATTGATAATTCGTAATTGTCAATTGCCTACTGTCTTTTTTGTGCAAAAAATGCCTTTACCAGCTGCAGGCTTTCGGCTTCGCAGGGGCCTTGCTCCAGACTGGTTTTGGGATGAAAAGGAGACTGCTGGCCGGTGGAGCGGCGATAGCTGTGCTTATCGTCCCGCGCAGCGTATACAATACGGCCTATTTTACTCCAGTACAGGGCGCCGGCGCACATGAGGCAAGGTTCCAGTGTTACGTATAAAGTGGCTTCCATCAGGTATTTGCTGCCCAGGTAATTGAAGGCAGCCGTGAGGGCCAGCATTTCCGCATGGGCAGTGCTGTCTTTCAGCAGCTCTACCTGGTTGTAGCCGCGGCCTATGATCTGCTGGTTTATAACCACTACGGCGCCAATAGGTACCTCTCCGTCATCGAAAGCTTTGCGCGCCTCTTTCAGCGCCTGCTGCATGAAATAGTTATCGTCCATAGCTTATTTATGATCTTTGCGGCCGGGTTTCCTGCATAAAAAATGCAGGAAGTACGGCACTACCTGCGCATCCTGCAGGGATGGATATTTTTCAAGCGCCTCAGCGCCGGGGTAGGGTTCATTGATCCGTTCAAGGGTAAACCCTGCATCAATAATGGCATTTATCCACTGGGACAGTGTTCTGTTAAACAAAGGAACCTTAAACCGGCCGTACTGTTGTTTTACTTCATCGGGTGCTGCGCTGAAGGTCCATTCCGACACTTTACCGTTTTGATAGTTGAAGTAGCCGCCGATTTCAACGGCATAGGTTGTACCGTTTGCAGATCTTACATTTTCCCGGTGCGGCGTGTCAAAGCAGGGATGCGTGATGGAGAACTGCAAAAAACCGTTTGGCTTTAATACACGGAAAGCTTCTTTCAACGCTGCTTCCGGGTAAGGTATATCCATCAGGCACATGAATGAAGCGGCAAAGTCAAAACAGCCGTCATCAAAAGGCAGGCGGGTAGCGCTGGCAACGGTATAAGTAATACCCAGCGGCGCCCGGTTTTCCATTTCCCGGGCATTGGCAATAAAGCGTTCCGAAATGTCAACTGCCTGCAGCGTAGCGCCCTGTTGGGCCAGCAGCCGGGTATTGCCGCCTTCACCACAGCCAATGTCAATGCCTTGTAATCCTTTTATTTCCGGCAGCAGCTGAAAGAATGCGGGGGTGTTAAAACCGTCCCGGCAAATATCAAACCCTGCCCGGGCAAGGGCTGTCCATGCTACAGCATTGTCGTTCCAGTACCTGCCGGCTTCTATCTCATCCATAGTGATCTTTTTACGGTGCTATCATCTTTATAAATTCATCTTCCGTCAGTATGCTGATGGTATTGATCTTTTTGGCCTTTTCCAGCTTACTACCGGCGTCTTCGCCTACTACCAGGTAATTGAGCTTGCTGCTTACGCCGCTCAGTATTTTGCCGCCCTGCTGCTCTACCATTTCCTCTGCCTCACTGCGTTTCAGCTTGGCCAGGGTGCCGGTGAACAGGAAGGTTTGCCCTTCCAGGCTGCTGCCGCCGGACTGCGACGATTTGTTGTTAACCAGGTTTACGCCTAACGTTTCCAGCTTTTTCAACACCGCGATGTTATCTGCATTTTCAAAAAAGCGGGTAATAGCGCCGGCTACCTTGGGGCCAATATCTTCCAGCTCCAAAAGCTGTTCGGATGTCCAGCTCGTATAGTCAAGCAGGTGATGAATGGCATTGGCCAGTGTTTTGGCGGTGGTTTCCCCTACATAGCGTATGCCCAGGCCAAATATAAGGCGGTGCAGGGGCTGCGTTTTGGATTGCTCAATGGCGGCCTTCAGGTTATCCAGCGATTTTTTTCCAAAGCCTTCCAGCTGCGACAGCTTGTCAAAGTCCAGCTCATAAATGCCGGGAATATCTTTCATCAGCCCCAGGGTATAGAACTTGCGTACATTGCTTTCGCCCAGGCTGCGTATATCCATGGCGTCTTTACTTACAAAATGGATCATGCGCTCAATCACCTGCGCTTCGCAGTTGATGTTGGGGCAGCGCCAAACGCTTTCCCCTTCGGGCTTTTCGAGCTTGCTGTCGCATACCGGGCAGTTTTTCGGAAATACAATATCCTGCTCCGAGCCGTCGCGCAGGTCGGCCACGGATTTTACAATATAGGGTATTACATCGCCGGCCCTTTCTACCAGCACGGTATCGCCTATCTTCAGGTCTTTTTCCCGCACCACATCTTCATTAAACAGGGAAATGGAGCCAACGGTAACACCGCCAATAGGCACGGGATCTATTTTAGCCACTGGTGTAATGGAGCCGGTGCGCCCTACCTGGAACTCAACCTTACGCAGCTTGCTGGTGGCCTGCCTGGCCTTGAATTTGTAGGCAATGGCCCAGCGCGGGTGGTGGGTGGTCATGCCCAGCTTGTCCTGCAGCGCATAATCGTTCACCTTTATTACCATACCGTCTATTTCATAAGGCAGGTTATCGCGTTCCGTTTCAAACTGCAGGCAGTAATCAATTACAGCCTGTATGCCTTTTACCACTTTCTTCTCTTTGCCGGGGCTGCGGAAGCCCAGGTGGCTCAACAGGTCCAGCGTATTGCTGTGGGTCCTGATGGCTTCCGGCTCATCTTTTCCTTTTTCCATTACATGGTAGCTCATGTGATACAGGAAAGCTTCGAGCCCGCGTTTGGCTACTTCGCGCGGGTCTACCATGCGCAGCGAGCCGGAGGCCGCGTTGCGCGGATTGGCCAGCGGCGGCAGGTTATCTGCAATACGCTGGTCGTTGTATGCTTTAAAGGTGGTTTTGTTTATCAGCACCTCACCCCTGATCTCAATGGTTTGAATGCCATAGGCGCTGAAGTTGGCAGACAAGGGAATATTTCCTATTTGCCGGATATTTACTGTAATATCTTCCCCGGAAATGCCATCTCCACGGGTAGCGCCTCTTACCAGCTGATCGTTTTCATAGATCAGCGAGATGCTGGCGCCGTCAAATTTTGGTTCAATACAGTATTCGTTGTCTGTTAAGCCGGAAAGCTCCACAACCTTCCGGTCCCATTCCCTTAAATCATCAGGATTATAGGAATTATCAAGGCTTAACATGGGCACCAGGTGCTGAACGGTGGGGAAAGCTTTGGTTGCTCCCTGCGCAGGCCGGGTGGTTGTTGTGGCAGATGTAGCAGAAGCGGTGGTAGAAAGCCCCTGCGCTACCCGTTGCGTAGGTGAGTCGGGGCTTACCAGGTGCGGGTTTTCCTGCTCCAGCTGTTTCAGCCAGGCAAACAGCTGGTCGTACTCAAAGTCGCTCAGCACCGGATCGCTTTGCACGTAATAGCGCCAGTCGTTATAACTGATCACGCGCTGCAGCGCTTCCATTGTTTCTTCCGGGTTATTGAGCAGCTGTTGTTTGGCATGTTTGGCCAGCAGGTCTTTGCCCATCTGGGCCAGGGTGCGTTCTATTTCCTTGGTGTACATATTATTCGAAACTGTGCGTAAATTTAGTTTTTATACATAATACTCCCTCATGAAGTTATTAATGCCCGTTTGCTGCATAGCCCTGTTTTGCTGGAGCTGCAGCAGTAAAAAACAAGCAGACCTCATTATCCATCATGCTGTAATATATACTGTGGATGCGCATTTCAGCCGGGCGCAGGCAATGGCCGTGCGTGGCGGAAAGATAGTGGCCGTGGGAGATGATAAAACCATCCTGGATAATTATACCGCTTCGCGGATCGAAGATGCGGCGGGGCATTTTATATACCCCGGCTTTATTGACGCCCATGCCCATTTTGTAGAATATGGCCTTAGCCTGCAGCAGGCCGACCTTACCGGCACGCAAAGCTGGCGGGAGGTAATAGACCGTGTAAAGGCCTTTACCGGCAGCCATCCCCCTGCAGCGGGGCAGTGGGTGCTGGGCCGCGGCTGGGACCAGAACGACTGGCCGCAGAAAAGCTTCCCGGATAAAACCCTGCTGGACAGCCTGTTTCCCCATACGCCGGTGTTACTGGGCCGGGTAGACGGGCATGCGGCTATTGCCAACCAGGCCGCACTGGATGCTGCCGGCGTGCATACAGGCCAAACCCTGGGCGGCGGCGTAATAGAAACCAGGCAGGGAAAGCTAACAGGTATACTCATTGACAATGCCGTGGGGCTGGTGCAGGATAAAGTGCCGCAGCCCACTATCGCATATGTGCAAAAGGCGTTGCAGGAAGCTGCCGCCAATTGTTTTGCCGCAGGCCTTACCACCATTGCCGATTGCGGTATTATGAAAGATGCGGCATTGCTGATAGACAGCCTGCAGCAAAAGCAGCTGCTGAAAATGCGGTTATACGTGCTGTTAACAGACAGCGCCGTTAATTACGATTACTTTTTGCCCAAAGGCCCTTACCGCACCGATCACATTAACATCGCCGGCTTTAAATGTTATGCGGATGGTGCGTTGGGATCGCGCGGGGCCTGCCTGTTGCAGGATTATGCGGATAAACCGGGATGGCGCGGCTTTTTGCTGCACGACAGCAGCCACTTTGCCATGCGTGCGGCACAGCTGGCGAACACCAGGTTTCAGCTATGCACGCATGCCATAGGCGACTCTGCCAACCGCGTAATACTGCGTATATACGGCAACGTGTTGAAAGGAAAGAACGACCGGCGCTGGCGTATAGAGCATGCGCAGGTGGTAGCTCCTGCGGATATACCATTGTTCGGGCAATACAGCATTATCCCTTCTGTACAGCCAACACATGCCACCTCTGATATGTACTGGGCCGGCGCCCGCTTGGGGCCGGAGCGCATTCATCATGCCTATGCCAACCAGCAGCTGCTGCAGCAGAATGGCTGGATGCCCCTGGGCACCGACTTCCCGGTAGAAGATATAAACCCCCTGAAAACATTCCTGGCGGCAGTGGCCCGTACAGACGCCAGCGGTTACCCGCCGGGCGGTTTCCAGAAAGAGAATGCATTAACCCGCCAGCAGGCTTTGCAGGGTATGACCATATGGGCAGCTAAAGGTTGTTTTGAAGAAAAAAGCCGTGGCAGCCTGGAGGCAGGCAAACTGGCCGATTTTGTAATACTGGACCACGACCTCATGGGGGTGCCTTTTAATGCGCTGCTGAACACCAGGGTGCTGGCTACTTTTAGCGGGGGCGAAAAAGTGTATAAAGCCGGCGGGGTAAAATAATTTGTTCCTGGTGTTAAAAAAATACATAACTTTTATTAGTGAAGCGCAGCAGAAAAACTGAGATCATCAATATACAATAAGCGGCCGGCCATCAATTCCACGTTTTGTAGCTATGCAGGCAAAAAACATCAATGGGCATCTGACAGAGATCAGGAACTACTTTAAAATGGCTGTTTCAGTAGACTGTGTCATCTTTGGCTTTGACAATGACCAGCTGAAGGTGCTGCTGATAGCGTCGGACCTCCATGAATTTAAAGACAAATGGTCGCTGCTGGGCGACATTGTGCATCCGGATGAAGAGCTGGAAGCTGCTGCCTACCGTGTGCTGAAAACGCGTACCGGCCTGGATCACGTGTATATGGAGCAGGTAGGAACTTTTGGCGGCGTGCACCGGCATCCTGCCGGCCGGGTAGTTACCGTAGCGTATTATTCACTGGTGAATATAGAGCAGAATACACTGAAAAATCACCGTAATGACCTGCACTGGTGTACCGTGAAAGACGTAACAGATATGGCGTTTGATCACCTGGAAATTTTACACTGCTGCCATGAACGTTTAAAGCATAAGATCATAGAGCAGCCGGTAGGCTTTAACCTGTTGCCGAAAAAATTCTCCCTCCGTGAGCTGCAGAACCTGTACGAAGCCATATTGGATGTAAAGCTGGACCGGCGCAACTTCCGCAAGAAATTTTTATCCATGGACCTGCTGGTAGACCTGCATGAAGAGGAGGATGACGTACCGCACCGGCCCGCACGCCTGTATAAGTTCAACTTTGAAAAATACGATCAGCAGAAGAAGCGCGATTTAGGTATCGGCTTCTGATACCTGTTGCAGGTTACAACACACAAATTGTTTTAACGTATAATGCATAGCGCTGTAACAGGCCACAGGCAAGGAGCCGCAAAGCATGTATTGAAAAGCGTAATAAATACGCTTTCAAAAAAAGTAAGCGCAAAATTTTTTTTTAACAAAAAATTAAGTTAAGATTGTGTAGAAGATACACATCTTGAATTTGTAGTTGTTGAGCCATAATAATTGAAACCAAAAATCTAAATCCAATTCGCTGTTCTGTTTTAAAGGGATACTTGTTATCACCATTTTGTGAACGAAAACCGTTTTGTTGAAGCCGTCATTCTAAAAAACTAAGCACAACTTATTTGAGGTAATAAATTCTGAAAATCCAGGATCGCTTTAGTTGATTCACAATTCCACGTCGTGAAAACCAGCAGTCTGCTCCGTAAATAGCCGGAAGCCTTGTTGTTTTACTTTCCCTTGCACAATTGCTATTGCGCAGGGGAAAGTAATTTTACCTGCACCTGTTGCCGGTTATGCTCATTAAAAAAAGTGGCCGCTCATGGCGGCCACCTGTATATGATCAGCAATGTTTACATATTTCTTCTATACTGCCCGCCTACCTGGTACAGCGCATGGGTGATTTGCCCCAGTGAGCAGTGCTTCACAGTTTCCATCAGCGCCGCAAACAGGTTGCCGTTGTTTACAGCTACCTGCTGCAGCTTTTTCAACGCGGCTTCACTTTTGCCGGCATGCCGCTGCTGAAAGGCCTGTAAGGCATTTATCTGGAATTCCTTTTCTTCTTTGGTAGAGCGTATTACCTCTGCAGGAATTACAGTAGGGGAGCCTTTTTTATTGAGGAAAGTGTTTACCCCCACAATAGGGTATTGCCCGTCGTGCTTCAGCGATTCATAGTACAGGCTTTCTTCCTGTATCTTGTTACGCTGGTACATTCTTTCCATGGCGCCCAGCACTCCGCCGCGTTCAGTGATACGGTCAAATTCCAGCAGCACCGCCTCCTCTACCAGGTCTGTAAGGGTTTCAATAAAGAAAGAGCCTTGCAGCGGGTTCTCGTTTTTGGCCGTGCCCAGCTCCTGGTTAATGATCAGCTGTATAGCCATGGCCCGGCGCACGCTTTCTTCTGTAGGCGTGGTAATGGCTTCGTCGTAAGCGTTTGTGTGCAGGGAGTTGCAGTTATCATAAATGGCATACAGCGCCTGCAGGGTGGTGCGTATATCATTAAAATCTATTTCCTGGGCATGCAGGCTGCGGCCGGAAGTTTGAATGTGGTATTTAAGTTTTTGCGAACGTTCATTGCCCTTGTATTTTTCGCGGATGGCCTTGGCCCATATACGGCGCGCCACGCGGCCTATTACCGCATATTCGGGGTCCATGCCATTGCTGAAAAAGAAAGAGAGGTTAGGGGCAAAATCGTCAATATGCATACCGCGGCTCAGGTAATACTCCACGTAGGTAAAACCATTGGCCAGCGTAAAGGCTAGCTGCGTAATGGGGTTGGCGCCCGCTTCCGCAATGTGGTAGCCTGATATGCTTACAGAGTAAAAGTTACGCACCTGCTGCTCAATAAAATATTGCTGCACATCGCCCATCAGCTTCAGCGCAAATTCAGTGGAGAAGATGCAGGTGTTTTGCGCCTGGTCTTCCTTCAGTATATCTGCCTGCACGGTACCGCGTACGGTGTTAAGGGCATGGGATTTTATTTTTTCATAGGTAGCCTTATCCAGCACCTCATCACCGGAAATGCCCAGCAGCTGCAGTCCCAGGCCATTGTTGCCCTGCGGCAGCTGCCCGTTGTAATGCGGCAGGGGATGCTGGCTGAACTTTTCCTTTATAAGCGCCTGCACCTGTTCTGTTAACCCGTTTTCTGCAATGTATTTTTCGCATTGCTGGTCAATGGCGGCATTCATGAAAAAGGCCAGCAGTATGGGCGCCGGACCGTTAATGGTCATAGATACAGAGGTTTTGGGATCGCACAGGTCAAAGCCGCTGTACAGTTTTTTAGCGTCATCTACCGTGGCAATGCTAACGCCGGAGTTGCCCACCTTACCATAAATATCCGGGCGGTGCGCGGGATCTTCGCCATACAGCGTTACGCTGTCAAACGCCGTGCTCAGGCGCTTGGCGGGCTGGTCAAGCGATACATAGTGAAAGCGTTTGTTGGTTCTTTCGGGGCCGCCTTCGCCTGCAAACATACGGGTGGGATCTTCACCTTCCCGTTTCAGCGGAAATACGCCGGCGGCATAGGGAAACTCACCGGGCACATTTTCGGTGAGCTGCCAGCGCAGTATATCGCCCCAGTCTTTGTACGCCGGCAAACTTATTTTCGGAATGCGGGAATGGGAAAGGCTTTCTGTATATAATGGCAGCTTAATTACTTTATTCCTTACCTGGAACTCGTACTGATCAGCGGCATATTGCTGCTGCAGCAAAGGCCAATTTTCAACCAGCTGCAGGCAGGCGGGGTGCAGCTGCTGCCGCAGGTGCGCTTTTATGTTATTCAGCTCCTCCTTTGCTTTTACACCGGGCATGGCCAGCACTCCTTCCAGCTGGTACAGCTGGCTGGCAATGGCGCATTGGTCATTTACCCATTTGCCGTAATCGCGTATGGCGGTTGTGATTTCAGACAGGTAGCGTACCCTGGCCGGCGGAATAATCCGGGATTTGGTAGTGGTATCTACCGGCCGCTCATGGGTTACCTGGCCAAAGTGCGCGCCGTTCTTTGCTGCTATAATATGGATCAGCTTTTCAAACAGCTGGTTAATACCGGCGTCGTTGAACTGGGAGGCAATGGTGCCTACTATGGGCAGGTCCTCATCTTTGGCGGTCCACAGGCTATGGTTGCGTTTATATTGTTTGCGTACATCGTGCAGGGCATCCAGCGCGCCGGCCTTATCAAATTTGTTAATGGCAATGGCATCTGCATAGTCCAGCATATTGATCTTTTCCAGCTGTGAGGCGGCGCCGTATTCCGGCGTCATTACGTATAGGGAAACATCGCAGTAATCAGTAATGGCGGTATCGCTTTGGCCAATGCCGGATGTTTCCAGGATAATAAGGTCAAAGCCTGCCTGCCGGCATATATCCACGGCTTCCTGTATATGCTCTCCTACTGCCTTGTCGCTTTCGCGGGTAGCCAGGGAGCGCATATAGGCGCGCGGATGGTGAATGGAGTTCATGCGGATGCGGTCGCCCAGCAGGGCGCCGCCGGTTTTTTTCTTGGAGGGATCTACAGAAATAACGGCTACTGTTTTATCTTCAAAGCTGTACAGGAAGCGCCGCACCAGCTCATCTGTTACGCTGCTTTTGCCTGCCCCGCCGGTGCCGGTAATACCCAGTACGGCCCTTGTTTTTTGCCGGTCCGGCTGCCAGTCGGGCAGCTGGTCGTTTTCCGCAATGGTAATAGCCTGGGCAATGGTTTTATATTGTTTACCGGCCAGCTGCTGTAACTGTCCGTTCAGCACAGGCACGGTTAAAAAGTCGCACTGCCGTATCACGTCTTCTATCATACCCTCCAGGCCCATGTGGCGGCCATCGTCGGGCGAGTACAGGCGGGTAATGCCATAGGCGTGCAGCTCCTCAATTTCGGCCGGCAAAATGGTGCCGCCGCCGCCGCCGAATATCTTGATATGCCCGCAGTTTTTTTCCTGCAGCAGGTCGTACATATACTTGAAAAACTCAACATGCCCGCCCTGGTAAGAGGTAACGGCAATGCCCTGCGCATCTTCCTGTATGGCGCAGTCTACTATTTCCGCGGCAGAGCGGTTATGCCCCAGGTGTATCACCTCTGCCCCTTTGGATTGCATAATACGGCGCATGATGTTAATAGCGGCATCATGCCCGTCAAATAAAGCCGCCGCAGTAACAATGCGCACTTTATGCTTTGGTGTATAACTCATATTATCAGTTTTCCTGTTGGCATGCCAACGTTGCAAGATACGAAAATAGGCACTACGGCCCTTCGGGGCGGCCCCCCGGGGGGCGGAACATTAATTTCCCGTTAACGACCAAATATTTTGCACAGTACTTTCTATTTTTATACAGATGAAAAAGCTCTGTTTCATACTTTCCCTCCTGGCTGCGCTACCTGCCAGGGCACAGCACACTAAAAAAGACACCGCGGCCCACCGCATTACCCTGCCTAATGGCTGGTCACTTACACCGGTGGGGCGTTCACTGCCCCTGGGCGATCTGCCGCTGAACATGATCCTGTCGCGCTCCGGCAAATACCTGGCTGTTACCAATAACGGGCAGGGGCGCCAAACCGTGCAGCTGGTAGATGCTGCAAGGGAAACCCTGCTGGATGAGGTAACCATTCCCAAGTCATGGCTGGGCCTTGCTTTCAGCAGCGATGAAAAGTACCTGTACGCTTCGGGCGGTAATGATAATCTTATATGGCAGTATGCTATCCGTAACAATAAGCTGCAGGTGGCCGACAGTATTGTGCTGGGCAAGCCCTGGCCGGAGAAAATAGGGCCTGCGGGCATGGCAATAGACGACAAACGGCAACGACTGTACGTGGTTACCAAGGAAAATAACAGCTTGTATGTTATAGATCTCGCTGCTAAAAAAGTGCTGCAAAAAACAGTCCTGGATGCTGAAGCCTATACCTGTGTGCTTTCGCCGGATGCAAAGCAGCTGTACATTTCGCTGTGGGGTGGTAACAGGGTAGCGGTGTACGACGTACAGCAGAACGGCATTGTAAAAAGCATTGCCACGCAAAGTCATCCCAACGGGATGTTACTTTCTGCCAACGGCCGCTACCTGTATGTAGCCAATGCGAACGATAACACCGTATCCGTGATAGATACCAGGGCCGGAAAAGTAATAGAAACGCTGAACACGGCTTTATATCCCAATGCACCAGCCGGCTCCACCACCAACGGGCTGGCGCTGTCTGCCAGTAACCGCACGCTTTATATTGCCAATGCCGACAATAACTGCCTGGCGGTATTTGATGTATCAACACCAGGTAAAAGCCGCTCCAGGGGATTTATTCCGGTAGGCTGGTACCCCACCTGTGTAAGGCTGCTCGGGAAAAAAGTGCTGGTAGCCAATGGCAAAGGATTTACCTCCATGGCTAACCCCCAGGGGCCTAATCCCGTACGCCGGCAGGATGCCGCCGGCCGGCATGAGGGCAATACCCGCACCGATAAGCCGGTGCAATATATTGCTGCACTGTTCAAAGGCACGCTTTCCGTTTTCCGGGAGCCGGATGAAGCAACGCTGAGCCGCTGGTCGCGCCTGGTGTACGAGAACACGCCTTATAGCAAAGCACGGGAAAATAGGGCGCCGGGCGCTGCGGGCAATCCCATTCCACAACAGCCGGGGGCCGCTTCGCCCATTAAATACGTGTTTTACGTGATCAAGGAAAACCGCACCTACGACCAGGTGCTGGGCGATATGCCGGAAGGCAACGGCGATAGCAGCCTGTGTATATTCCCGGAAAAGATTACGCCCAACCAGCATGCGCTGGCCAGGGAGTTTGTGCTGCTGGACAATTTTTACGTGGATGCCGAAGTAAGCGCCGACGGGCATAACTGGTCTATGGCCGCTTATGCCACCGACTACGTGGAAAAAACATGGCCTACCAGCTACGGTAAACGGGGAGGTACCTACGACTATGAGGGTAGCCGCAAAATAGCCTATCCCAAAAAAGGTTTCATCTGGGACTATTGCCAGCGCGCAGGTGTGAGCTACCGCACATATGGCGAGTTTGCAGATGCGGGCAAGGCCAGCCTGAAATCGCTGGAAGATCATTTCTGCAAAGGGTACCCCGGCTTTGACCTTGCTATACAGGATATACACCGCGAAAAGCTGTGGGAGCAGGATTTTGACTCGCTGGTGGCAGCAGGCGCGCTGCCGCGTTTTAATACCATCCGCCTGGGCAACGATCATACCAGCGGTATGCGTAAAGGCGCTTATTCGCCCTACGCTGCCGTAGCTGATAACGACCTGGCGGTAGGCCGGCTGGTAGCCCATCTTTCGCGCAGTCCCGTTTGGAAAGAAAGCGCCGTTTTTATCCTGGAAGATGATGCGCAGAATGGCGCCGACCATGTGGATGCGCACCGTTCCCCGGTTTACGTGATAAGCCCCTATACCAAAAGAAAAACGCCGGTACATAACATGTATGCCACAGCTGGCGTATTACGTACCATGGAGCTGATACTGGGCCTGCCGCCTATGAGCCAGTACGATGCAGCCGCCATGCCGCTGTGGGAATGCTTTACCGCCACGCCGGATCTTACGCCTTTTACAAGCCTGCCGGCCAATGTGAACCTGGAAGAACGTAATACGGTGTGGAACGAGAGCGCGCGGCGCTCTGCCGCTTTTGACCTGGAGCATGAAGACCGTGCACCGGACCTTGACCTGAATGAGGTGGTATGGAAAGCTGTTCACGGAGAGCAGGCGGTAATGCCTGCCCCGCGGCGGAGCGCGTTTGTAAAGCTTCGGGCAGATGACGACGATGATGACGATGAGTAACAGGCAGGGTCTATCCTGCCAACTATTTTTATATATTGTGCTTCCATAAGTAACAAATCCATGGTAGCAAGAAGAGATTTTATCCGTAACAGCAGCCTCCTGGCAGGCGCTATTGGACTGGGTTTTCCCAAACAGGTTTTAAGCTGGGATGGTTATACCTCCCAACGCCCGCCGCTGGCGCAGCGTAAGTTTACCAGCCAGGCAGTGGAAAAGGCCATTACCACTATAAAAAAGCAGATTGCCGATCCCAAACTGGCGTGGATGTTTGAGAACTGTTTCCCGAATACGCTGGACACCACGGTGAACTTCAAGACCATTAACGGCCGCCCGGACACATTTGTGCTCACCGGCGATATTCATGCCATGTGGCTGCGCGACTCCTCTGCCCAGGTATGGCCTTACCTGCCGCTGGTAAAGGAAGATAATGCCCTGCAGCAGCTGATTGCAGGCGTTATTAACCGGCAAACCAAATGCATTTTGATAGACCCTTATGCCAATGCCTTTAATGAAGGGCCTACCGGCAGTGAATGGGATAAGGATATTACCGACATGAAGCCGGAGCTGCATGAGCGCAAATGGGAAATAGACTCCCTTTGCTATACCGTACGCCTGGCCTATCATTACTGGAAGATCAGCGGCGATACCAAAGTGCTGGACGATAACTACCGCAAGTCCTCCGCCCTTATCGTAAAAACCTTTAAGGAACAGCAGCGTAAGGATGGTAAAGGCCCTTACAAGTTCCAGCGTGTAACGCCTGTACAGTCAGATACAGTAGCCAACAGCGGCTATGGCTCGCCTATTTCCCCGGTAGGGCTTATTGTATCTATCTTCCGTCCTTCTGACGATGCTACGGTGTTCCCCTTCCTGGTGCCTTCCAACATGTTTGCCGTTGTATCGCTGCGGCAGCTGGCAGAGATCAGCACCACCGTATGGAAGGATGCGGCTTTTGCAAAAGAATGTACCGACCTTGCCAATGAGGTAGACCGCGCCATTAAAGCCTATGCCGTGGTAGAGCATCCGCAGCTGGGCCATATGTATGCTTTTGAGGTAGATGGTTTTGGCAACCGGTTGTTCATTGACGATACCAATGTGCCCAGCCTTCTTTCCATCCCTTACCTGGGCTATACAACGGCAAATGATCCCTTATACCAAACGGCCCGCCGTTTTGTATGGAGCACTTACCACCCGTGGTTTTACCAGGGCAAGTACGGGGATGGCGTAGGCAGCCCGCACACCGGTGTGGACTTTATATGGCCGATGAGCATTATTATGAAAGCGCTTACAACAGATAATAAGGAGGAGATAGCGGAGTGTATACGCACCCTGCGCAATACAGACGATAATAAGGGCTTCATACATGAATCTTACCAGAAGGATGATCCCAGCAAATTTACCCGTCCCTGGTTTGCCTGGGCCAACACGCTGTTTGGTGAGCTGATCATGAAAGTAAGCCAGGAATACCCTGAGCTGTTGAAAAGACAATACGCTATATAATTAGATCATGAGCAAGGGGCTGACGGAAAGAATGTAAAATCATAAATGTAAAATCTAAAATGTAAAAGTGAAGTTCAACTAACATAATGCAGTAGCCGGGCATTTACTTTTACATTCAGCTTTTAAGATTTTACATTTTACATTCTTTTTGGTCAGCCCCTTGTTTTACCTGCTTTATCTACGCTTATCATCCTTAGCCCATGTCCCCGGAAAAGATTTATACAGAACAGTTAGCCCGTTTACAGCAACAGGTTACACAGGCCCGCAGTCAGCTGCAGGCGTTGGGCTGGGTGCGCCTGGTGTGCTTTACAGGCATACTGGTATGCGCGTGGCAGTATATTGCGCGCAATTTTGAAAGCATATGGTGGCTGCCTGTACTGGGGTTGCTGGCCGGTTTTATATATGCCCTGGCCAGGTACCAGCGGGTAAAGGATCACCTGCAGCTGCTGCAAACATTACAAAGCATCAATGAAAAAGAGCTGCACCTGCAAAACACGAACCAGTCGCGCTTTGAAGCAGGCGACGATTTCATGGATGAACAGCACCCTTTCAGCGCCGACCTGGATGTTTTTGGTCCCGCCTCTTTATACCAGCATATAAACCGCACCGGCACCCTTATGGGGCGGCAGGCGCTGGCCCATGCCCTGCAATACCCTTTACAGGAAGCCGCTGCCATACAGGAAATGCAGGCAGCCGTAAAAGAGCTGGCGCCCAAAGTGCCGTTCCGCCAACAGCTGACTGCCCTGGCCATGCTGTCGCATGAAGCGCCCGGTGACCGGGCAGCTTTGCTGCGATGGCTGCAGGAACCCTTTGTTTTCAGGGGAAAAAGATGGCTGCGGGCCCTTATATGGATAAGCCCTGCCTGTTTAATCGCCTGCATTATTATATATATCTATACCAATGCCTATTACCCGGCCCTTTTCTTTTTATGCCTGAACTGGCTGCTGTTGGGATCACAGTCAAAACAAATGCTGGCGCTGCACGGTCAGTTAAGCAATAAAGAGCAGGTGCTGCACAAGTTTGCCGCATTGCTGCAGCTGATAAAGCAGGAGCAGTTTAATGATGCCGCCCTGTTAAAAGCACAACAGCAGCAGGCAGCTGTTGCAGGGGAAGCCCTGCACCGGCTGGCGCGCATCAGCAATGCGCTGGACCAAAGCCTGAACCTGGTAATAGCCACCTTCGGGAACTCTTTGCTGCTATACAGCCTGCACTGCATTTTTAAGCTTGAAAAATGGAAAGCCTGTTACCAGCGCCAGGTGCCGGATTGGCTGCAGGTAATTGCCGGCATGGAAGCCCGGAACAGCCTGGCCACTTTTGCCTTTAACCATCCCGGCTATATATTTCCGGAAGTGAATGAAGCGGGCGGGCTGCAGGCAACAGCCATTGGGCACCCATTAATACCTGTGGGCGAATGTGTGACCAACAGTATTACAATAGGCCACCCGCAACATTTCCTGATCATTACCGGTTCTAACATGAGCGGCAAAAGCACTTTCCTGCGCAGTGTGGGCAGCAACCTGCTGCTGGCCATGTGCGGTGCGCCGGTATGCGCTGGAAGCTTTGCCTTTACGCCTTTGCATATTATGACCTCCATGCGTATTAAAGATTCTATTGCCCGGCATACTTCTTACTTTCAGGCAGAGCTGTTGCGCCTGCAGCAGATTGTAAAGATGCTGCAGGGAGGAGGCAGGGTATTTATATTGCTGGATGAGATATTGAAAGGCACCAATTCGGCTGATAAGCTTACCGGCTCCCAGCAGCTTATTACCCACCTGTTACAGTACAGCTGCCTGGGCATGATAGCCACCCATGACCTTGAGCTGGGGCAGCTGGAGCAGCTGTACCCGGAGCAGATCAGGAACTACTGCTTTGAAAGCACCATACAGGACAACCATTTGTACTTTGATTACCGTATACGCGAAGGCATTGCGCATAATAAGAACGCCACTTTTCTGATGCAGCAGATGGGAATAATCTAAATGTGCGGATGTGCAGGTATGCAAATGTGCAGATGGGTTGATACTGACTGTTTCCCCTCATCTTCACATTTGCATATCTGCATATTTGCGCATCAACACTGATTTATTTGGAGCATAACTAATATTTTTAGTATTTTTACTAAAATTATTAGTTATGACTTTGCCTTTCCAGGATGGTGGTGCACCGGAAAACCCGTATTACAAAGGAAGAGGCGCGCAACTGAATCCAAAGAATAAATTCCTGCAAACTGAATATGCGCAGGATCACCCGGAGGGGATAGATGAGTGGTGGCAGGCCGATGTGCCCACCCAGGTAATTGAGGAGCATGCCAAGACCCTGGTGAATAAGGTAGACAGCCCGGATGTGGGCATGTGGTACTCCATGAACCCCTACCAGGGCTGTGAGCATGGCTGTATTTACTGCTATGCGCGTAATGCCCACCAGTACTGGGGCTTAAGCGCCGGGCTGGATTTTGAGCGCAAGATCATTGTAAAAAGAAATGCCCCCGAGCTGCTGCGCAAATTCCTGGATAATAAGAACTGGGTACCCAAGCCTATCAGCCTTTCCGGCAATACCGACTGTTACCAGCCGCTGGAGCGTAAAATGTGGATCACCCGGCAGTTGCTGGAAGTAGCCCTGGAATACAAGCAGCCGTTGGGCATTATTACCAAGAATGCACTGGTGCTGCGGGATAAGTACCTGCTGCAAAAGCTGGCGCAGGACCAGCTGGTATGCGTATATGTATCTATTACCAGCCTGCAGGAAGACCTGCGGCAGAAAATGGAGCCGCGTACCACCACGGCCGCCCAGCGTTTTCGTATAGTCAAAGAGTTAAGTGAGGCCGGTGTGCCCGTAGGGGTAATGACGGCCCCTATGATACCCGGCCTGAACGAGCATGAAATGCCGCAACTGCTGGAAATGGCGGCCCAGAATGGGGCAAAGTTTGCCGGCTATACGATTGTGCGGTTAAACGATGCGATAAAGATCATTTTTAACGACTGGCTGTATAAGAATTTCCCTGACCGGGCCGATAAAGTATGGCACCTGATAGAAAGTATGCACGGGGGAAAGGTGAACGACAGCGAGTTTGGTCGCCGTATGCGCGGAGAAGGGAATGTAGCAGACCTGATACGCCAGCAGTTTAAGATACACACCAAAAAGAACGGGTTGAACATGGAGCGGCTGGAGCTGAATACATCACTGTTTCAAAGGCCGCAGCAGCAGCTGAGGCTTTTCTGATACGGGCAGTCCGCAGACCACGGGCTACAGACCGCCAGAGCGGTTTGGCGCGGGGCATTGCACGGTAAGGTTGTACCAAACGGTTCCCCATGATACACCGCCGGCTAATAATGCCCCGGGCCAGGTAAAGCGCTGGCGCCTTCAGACACCACGGCGCCCATGACGGAGTATAATAGCAATGTTCATAACCTGTTGTTGACTGTAATCCGTGGACTGTTGACCGGCTTTTATAAAAAAATTATTAATTCTGCAAAAAAAATATCTTTTGAATTTTGCACAATAAAAAAATAAAAATATCTTTGCTACAGCAAATAAAAAAATAATGTCACGCAACTCTCAACATATTATTACTGCGGTGTCCTGTAAGCTGAAGAAGCAGGTCAGGAGCGGGTTGCGGGCAAGTTGCACCAATTGTTAACAAACTAGTTATCAAGTGATAAAACAAAAGTCCCGCAGACAAGATGCGGGACTTTTTGCATAAGGGTAGTTCGTAAATGATGACTGAACACAAGACAAAAAGTAGCATAGCAACTGTCGGATGTATAAGTGAGCCACTATTGGCAGTGGATGCATTTATGCAATGGGAGCAGTATTTGTTAAATGTGTTAAAAAAACCTGATGGGCAAGGTATGTTATAGCAAAACTGTACAGTTTTTGTTATAAGGATCCCGGCCCGTTGGAATACGCGCCGGGATTTTTGTTTTTTAAATATTAATTACGTTATGTGCTAGCCCGTACAAAAAGGATCAGGAAGGTGCATAACCCCAAAATAGAGTAGACCATGAGAAATATTATTCAAACAGTAAGAGAGGCTTTACTGACCAATTTCAGGGAGTTGGATGGGTGGTTTGAAAAAGACCCGGTGCTGCTGGATTTTAAGCCAGGGCCGGATCAGTGGAACGCCCGGGAAGTACTGGAGCACATTAGCCTGACCAATTATTTTTTGTTGCTGATCATCAACAAAGCTACCCGCCGCGCGCTGGATCGTAAAAGTAACGGCCATACGGTAATACTACCGGGCGATTACTTTAACAAATTTGACCAGATAGATGTGATAGGCAGCCAGTCCTTTGGCTGGATACGCCCCGATCACATGGAGCCTACGGGCCTGAAAGATATGCAGGAAGTACGGACCCTGCTGAAACAACAGTTTGCACAGTGTATGTATAACCTTAGCCTGTTGAAGAATGGTGAAGGGCGGCTGGTGTTTACCAACATGTCTGTAAACAACCTGGGTAAGCTGGATATATACCAGTACATCTATTTCCTTACCAAGCATATTGAACGGCATATCCGTCAGCTGCAGCGGTTGGAAAAACAGTTCTCAACAAGTATGGAATTAATATAACGGTCGACCAGCATCATCTGTTGGTGTTAATCCTTTTTTTTCTGCTTTCGAGTTCATTTATTGTGCGTGCCATCCGGTATTTAAGATGGCACGCTTTTTTAACAGTAACGGGTAAACGAAATTTTTAAAAAAGCAGGTAAAAAATTTTTAGTATCGCAATATTCCGTTTATCTTTGCACCGTTCAAATTCATTCACAAAAACAATATTAACATGCGTCGTTTCATTATAAATACAGCAGCACCAGCGATGTCCTTCAATAAGGACCATCAGGGATGCCGGGCATGTTATAGCGAGCAATGAGATAAAGTAACTTGTGTATATAACAAAAGCCCGGCTCGTAAAAAGCCGGGCTTTTTTTTACCCGGATATGCTTCAGCAACAAACATTCATATACCGCCACAGGCAATTGACCGGTAAAGCTGTATGTAAATCATACAGCTCTAACCCGGGCAGGGCCGGCGTTGTGTACAACAACGCCGGCAGGGCAAGGTATGCGATAATGTAACGGTAAAGCGTTCACGTTATACAGCCCTGCCCGTGCATACGAGTAGGGCTTTTTTGTAAGATATTTTTTTCATCTCTGCTTGCATTAACCCCTTTTAACAACGCCAGGTGCGTTACGATGTATTCATCTTTACCAGGGGCCGGCAGCATTTAAAGCTGTCAGTGCACTGGTAAAGAACCGAATACGGCCCGCGCCCGGCCTATTAACACAATAACACATGAACAATTATACACAACAAAGGATCATATCGGCCGACAGCATTTTCAGCAACCGGCTGCTGGAGTCCAAACCATTTTACATGTACCGGTTTAACGCCATTCCCAGCGTGAACATGGTATTTAATATAGACGGCCGCAGGGCGCTGAAGGCTTTTCGTGAAACCTTTGCAGCAGGCATACAGCACACCTATCAATATGCTACACTGCAGCATAAGCAAAAGCAATACGAATGTCATATAACGCTGATGGTAATGCATCATCATTGTATGGTGGAGTTTGGAGAAACCTATTGCGAAATACTGCACAACGGGCAGGCCGCAGGTTTTATTGAGGCGGTAACCACCCTGTTAAAGAAATACAGGAAGCGCGTACAGCATAAGAAAAATAACATCAGTCTTATTACTGATGACGGTCATGGACTGGAGCTTAGCAACATGGAGATCAAAAAAACACGGCTGGACCTGAACCTGTATTACGAAGATGATTTTGCAGCCATAGATGCTACCATTCAGAAGCGGCTGAACAAGCAAAACGACAAAGGCATTGTGCTGCTGCATGGCTTACCCGGTACCGGTAAAACCACCTACCTGCGCTACCTGTTAGGCCGCCTGAAAAAACGGGTGCTATTTGTATCGCCCGGTATGGCGGGCAACATTACACAGCCGGGCTTCATAGACCTGCTGATAGAAAACCCGAACAGCATACTGGTAATTGAGGATGCGGAGAACATTATCATGGACCGTAAGCTAACCGGTAAATCTACCGTGTCAAACCTGCTGAACCTTTCAGACGGCCTGCTGGCAGACTGCCTCAATGTACAGGTCATCTGCACCTTTAACAGCGACCTGTCAATGATAGACAGTGCGCTGCTGCGCAAAGGACGGTTAATAGCGCAATACGAGTTTGGCCGGCTGTCGGTGCCCAAAGCGCAGCAGTTGTCGCGCCACCTGGGCTTTGATACAGATATTTATCAGCCAATGAGCATTGCGGAAATTGCCAACCAGCATGAAAAGTCGTTTGAAAAAAAGGCATCCCTGATAGGCTTCAGGGCAAACTAAACCATTCTAAAACCTGTAATATGCCCAGATTAAGACTTACCGGTAAAGCGCTGCGCAGCATAGGCTATCCTGAGGGGCCGGCTATCAGCGTAGCCATTACCGCCATGGAAAAAGAATTCAAACATCATTCGGAAAAGGCAGCGCTTGAGATATTGAAGCAGGTGTTGCAAGATCCGATGGCCTACCTGGCGGATGATGGCCTGCGGAAAGTGGCGGGTAAGCTGATGGAAACAAAGGAGGAGCAGGATATTCCGCTAAAAGAAATACCGGTGCCGTATGAAATATACGGCGCCGGTTTTATTGAAACCGGCGCCCTGCAGCAAATGAACAACGCGGTAAGACTGCCGGTAGCGGTAACCGGCGCGCTCATGCCGGATGCACACCAGGGCTATGGCCTGCCTATTGGCGGTGTGCTGGCCACCCGCAATGCTGTAATACCATATGGCGTAGGCGTGGATATTGGATGCCGCATGTGCCTGAGCATAGTGGACCTGCCGATAGCATTGCTGGAAAAGGAAGCGGCCAGGTTCCGGCGTGAGCTGACAGCACAAACCTGCTTTGGCGCAGGAGGCACCTGGTCTGCCAAAACAGAAGACGCGGTGCTGGAACATTCCCTGTTCCGTGAGCTGCCCATGCTCCGGCACCTGCATAAAAAAGCTGTGGAGCAGCTGGGCACTTCCGGCGGCGGCAACCACTTTGTGGAGTGGGGTATTGTGCAAATAACCGGTGCCAATGAGCTGGGCCTGCCCGCAGGTACCTATACCGGGTTGTTATCCCATTCAGGTTCCCGCGGATTAGGCGCGCAAATAGCCGCCCATTATACCCGGCTGGCGCGGGAGCTGTGCCCCCTGCCCAAAGAAGCGCAGCACCTGGCCTGGCTGGAGCTGGATAAAGCAGCAGGGCAGGAGTACTGGGCTGCCATGAACCTGGCCGGTGACTATGCCAGCGCCAGTCATCACCAGATACACCGGCGGCTTATAAAGGCCATGGATGCGCGGCTGCTGGCCAGGGTAGAAAACCACCACAATTTTGTCTGGAAAGAGATCCATAACGGGCAGGAGGTAATTGTGCACCGTAAGGGGGCCACCCCGGCAGGGAAGGGAGTGCTGGGCATTATACCGGGTTCCATGACAGCTCCCGGTTATATTGTAAAAGGCAGGGGAGAGGCAGGATCGCTGCACTCCGCCTCCCATGGTGCAGGGCGTTTAATGTCGCGCTCCAGGGCTATACAATCTATTACCCGGCACGAGCTGCAGCAACAGCTGAAAGCGCAAGGTGTAACCCTGGTAGGCGGAGGGCCGGATGAAGCGCCCATGGCATATAAGAACATTAATGAGGTAATGGCCGCGCAAACCGGCCTGGTAGATGTGATAGGCCGCTTTCAGCCAAAGATTGTACGTATGGCGGATGACGGCAGTAAAGAGGATTAAGGAATGTAAAATGTAAAATTTTAAATGTAAAATTTAAAAGTAAGCGTTAATTGTACCGGATTTTGCGGCATTGTACTTTTACATTCAGTATTTAAAATTTTACATTTTGCATTCTTTTGCCCGCCTTTGTTTATACGCGGATGTAAATCTTTTTCCGGTCCATCCACCATCCTAACAGCCAGAATAGCATAACATGGAATAAGGCAAACAGCAGGGAGCCGGGATAGTTGCCGCCAACAGGACGGAAAATATGCTGGTATAGCCAGCCGTACAGGTTTTCACCCGGGCCAGTACGCGCCAGCAGGTAAAGCTTTATGACTACGCCGGACATGATGTATATAAATAGCGGGTTTTTTCCGAACACCTCAAAAAAGGGCGCGGGTTGCCTCCAGCCCCGGAACTCAATGGCATATATGAGCACCGACAGCACCAGCAGGGCAATACCTACCGTATATAATACATAGGAGCTGGTCCATATTTTTTTATTGATGGGGAATACCATGTTCCAGCATAAGCCAATGAAAACCAACAGGCAGCCGGTAATGAGCAGCCCGCACAGCATGGGATAGTCTTTGCCTTTTTGTTGAATGTACACGCCGGCCAGGTAGCCGAATATTACGTTACAGATGGCAGGTAGGGTGCTTAGCAGCCCTTCGGGGTCAAAGGGCACTCCCTCCCCGTGGTACAGGTGCTGTGCGCCGAACAGCCATTTATCTAGCCGCAGGCCGGCATATCCTTCCAGGCTATAAGGATCGCCCTGACCAAATGCCAACACCAGCCACCAGTAAACAAACAGCAGGCAGCCGGCAATTACAAAAGCCCGTCTGTCCCCAAGAAAATGAATGATCAGCGCTGCCAGCCCATAGCACAGGGCAATACGGGGCAGCACACCCATGATGCGCAGCTGTGACAGGGATTTAAATACCAGCTGGCCCTCCTGGTTCCACCGGAAAAACGGGAACCAGCCCAGGAGCAGGCCAATGAGGAAAATGAGCAGCGTACGTTTTAAGATCTTTTTAACAGTAGCGGCGTTACCTTGCTGCTGGTACTTTTTCATGGAAAAGCTCATGGCATTGCCAACGGCAAACAGGAAAAAGGGGAAAACCAGGTCGGTAGGTGTACAGCCATGCCAGTGGGCATGGTCCAGCGGCGGGTATACATAAGACCAGCTACCCGGGTTATTTACCAGGATCATACCGGCCACGGTAAGGCCACGAAAAACATCCAGGGAAAGGAAACGTTGTGAATTGGACATGTATTGGTGATGTATAGTAAAAGCCAGGCACGAATATTGGTACTTGCGGCTTCCGGATTAGCGTGAATACGCTAATCCGGGACTTCAGGCGTTGAAGCCTGCTGCCACTGCCCGTTGCGGACCAGCCGGTAGATGCAGATCCGTCGCACCCTCCGCACCATCACCGTGGTTGACCGGCGGGATAGGCGTCTGCCTGCAACAGGCTTGTACATCCGGAAAATGGCAATTTATATCTGCCCCTGGTTTTAGCTAATATAAACAAAATGGGTTTGAAATTATGCTGATTTTCATTAACGTAATGCAAATATGTTATTTTTAATAGATTTGCACCTGATTTGCCAGGACCTGGCAACCCGGTGAGATTTAGGAGGAGGCATTTACAGAATCATCCAAGAAAGTACATTTGATAGTTCATGTTCAAGAAAATATTACTGTTACAACTCTGTTTGTTCGTTGGTTTTTGTGCGGCGGCCCAAATCCCGTCTACTATATCCAAAGATCAGCTGAAACAGATCCATGTTGATGATCTGTCAGACAGCCAGATCCGGCAGCTGGTGGCCAAGATGAAGCAGGAAAATATCACTTTTGACGAAATAGATGAGTATGCGGCAGATAACGGAATACCGGCAACAGAGGTAGAGAAGCTGAAAGCGCGCATACAGCAGCTGGGATTGGATGCTACCTTATCCGGCAAGGGAGGGAAAAGTGACACCAGCAGCAGTTCAGAAGAGCTGGATCGGATGGTGAATGACACTACAGATTACTGGAATGATAAGCTGCGCCGGATTAACAGCAAGGAGGAGTATGAACGGGAAATGCGCCGTAAAAAGATATTTGGGGCAGAGCTGTTCAGTAACCGTAACCTTACTTTTGAGCCTAACCTGCGCATGCCTACTCCGCCTAACTATACAATAGCAGCCAACGATGAGCTGATCATAGATGTATACGGTTATTCAGAAGTACAACACCAGTTAAAGGTTACGCCCGATGGGTATATCCGCATTCCTTACCTGGGGCCTGTTTATGTGAACGGTCTTACCATGGAGGAAGCCCGTAACCGCATTACCAAGCAACTCTCCACTATATACGGCGGCATTAAAACCGGGAATACTTTTGTACAAATCTCCTTAGGAAATATACGCAGCATACGGGTATTGCTGATTGGTGAGGTAGAGCGCCCGGGCACCTACAGCCTGCCCAGCCTGGCTACTGTGGCTAATGCATTGTTTGTATCCGGCGGGCCGGGAGAAAACGGTTCTTTCCGTAATATACAGGTGATCCGCAATGGGCAGCCCGTGGCTACTTTTGATCTGTACGATTTCCTGGCGCACGGCGACCTTACCAATAATATTGTATTGCGTGACCAGGACATAGTAAAAGTGAACCCCTACAAAACCCGTGTGGAACTGGTGGGTGAGGTGAAGCGGCCTGCCATTTTTGAAGCCAAAGAAGGCGAGCACCTGCAGCAGATACTGGATTACGCCGGTGGATATACAGATAAGGCTTACCATGATGTCATACGCGCCACCCGCGTTACAGAACGGCAGCTGAAAGTAGTGAACATACCAGCCGGCGAAATAGCCAGCTTTGAGCCTAAATCCGGCGATAAATTCTATATAGACTCTATATCCACCAGGTTTACCAACCGTGTAACCATCACAGGTGCAGTGTACCACCCGGGAGATTACGCGTTGGAACCTGGAATGACAGTAAGTGACCTGATAAAAAAAGCAGATGGAGTAAAAGAAGAAGCAGCTTTATCACGTGGTGTGATCCGCCGTTTGCAGGCTGACTACACACCTGCCATGATCAGCTTTAATGTACAATCAGCCGTGAACGGACAAGAAGCTGTACCGCTGCAGCGGGAAGACAGCGTGGTGGTATATTCTAAACTAGATCTGCGGGAACAATACCAGGTAACTATAAACGGTGAAGTGAATGTGCCTGGCAAATATGCCTATGCCGACAGTATGCACCTGGAAGACCTGATACTGATAGCCGGCGGCTTGCGGGATGCAGCCTCCCTGAAGCACGTGGAGATAGCCCGGCGCATACGTAACAATAGTGCAGACTCTTCTGACAGCCGGATGGCCATTATCCGGCAGTTTGACATTAATGCAGACCTGAGCGGCAACCCGGATGCCGCATTTGCCCTGCAACCTTTTGATGTGGTGTCCATCCGCAAGTCGCCTTCGTATACCGAGCAGGCAAATGTGGAAATAGGCGGGGAGGTGCTATATCCGGGTTTATATACTATAAACACCAAGCAGGAGCGCATTTCCGACGTACTGCGCCGGGCCGGTGGTCTGCGGCCTGAAGCTTATCCCGAGGGAGCGGTATTATTACGCAAGACATTTGTAAACGAATCGGACAGTGCCTTTTTAACCAATAAGCTGGAAGTATTTTACAACAAGCTGCAGGACAGTACAGATATTGGAAGGGTGCGGAGCGCAGTACAGCGAAAAGAACAGTTGTTAGGCATTAACCTGGACCAGATAATAAAAAATCCTGGTTCCAAGTACGACCTGCTGCTGGAAGAAGGAGATGTGCTGAAGGTTCCCAAGAAACTGCAGACCGTGCAGGTGTTTGGAGAAATATACTTCCCCAAGAAGCTGCGGTTTGATAAAGGAACCACTTTTAGAGATTATATCAGGGGCGCAGGCGGCTTTACTTCTCAGGCACTCAGGAGGCGTAGCTATATTGTGTATGCAAACGGAGAGGTGAAGAATACGCGGAAGGTGCTTTTCTTTAATAGTTATCCTAAAGTGAGACCCGGGGCGGAGATATATGTGCCAACTAAAAAGGAACGGAAGGGATTGAGTGGGCCGGAGGCAATTGGCATGGCAAGTGGACTGGCATCTGTGGCATTGATTATCGTTACGTTGTTGGATAAGATTAAATAAGGATAACTATGAAACCGGCGCCCTATAAGATTGCAGTAATTGGATTAGGTTATGTAGGGTTACCGCTGGCTATTGAGTTTGCAAAGCAGTATGAGGTAATAGGATTCGACATTGATAGTGAGCGGATTAAAGAACTAAAGGCAGGTAAAGATCACACACAGGAAGCGGATAGTGAAGCGCTGCAACAGGTAATTGAGAGTGGGCAGAAAGATCGCAGTAAGGGATTGAATTTTTCTAATGACCCTGACATATTGGCCCGTTGCAATGTATATATAGTAACAGTGCCTACGCCCCTGAACCGCTTTAAAGCGCCAGACCTGGGACAGCTGTTACAGGCTTCAAAAATGATTGGCCGGGTGCTGAAAAAGGGTGATCTGGTGATCTACGAATCTACAGTGTACCCCGGGTGTACGGAAGAAGATTGTGTGCCACTACTGGAAAGTGCTTCGGGCCTAAAATTCAACACAGATTTTTTTTGCGGCTATTCTCCTGAAAGAGTTAATCCTGGCGACAGAGTGAATACCCTTACAAAAATCAGGAAAGTCACCTCCGGTTCTACTCCGGAAGTAGCAATAATTGTAGACGAACTTTATAAAAGTATCATTACGGCCGGCACCTATAAGGCTCCCAGCATTAAGGTAGCTGAAGCATCAAAAGCGATAGAGAATGCCCAACGGGATGTAAATATTAGTTTTGTAAATGAGCTGGCGCTGATATTTGACAGGATGGGAATTGATACCATGGACGTGATTGATGCGGCAGCTACAAAATGGAATTTTCTGAAGTATAAGCCAG
>NZ_DASTRI010000027.1:0-3145 GCF_035761305.1 Chitinophaga sp.
TTCCCGGATCTCATAAAATACCTGCAGGGTCATAAAATATCCTTCCTCCAGCCCAAGCTCCTTTTCAATCCTTAACGCAAGTGCGGTGTTCATATTCCTTTTTCCTTTGGTAATAGCACCTAATGTTTGCGGAAATTCATGAACGGTGTGCGCAAAATGAGCCTTGGAAAGCTTTCTTTTTTTAAGTTCTCTTTCCAACACAATACCAGGATGTATACCTTTTAATATAGCGAGTTCGTTTTCCACTTCCTGAAGATACGAAAAAGTAAACAAATTTGCTTATTTAATAATTTCTGGCCTGATAAGCAATTAATTATTCATTATTCAATTATTATATCGTGTCCAATTTTTCCTAACTTCCGCCCTGTAAAAAAATCCTGACCAATAATATGAAGCCGTTCCTGGTATTTTCCATCATCACCTGTACCGTACTGGCAGGCTGTGTTCAGCAGGCCTCCAACAATAATAATGCAGATACCACCCATACACCTGCTGCGCCGGTAAAAAGCAAAAAGCCGGACTTTTCCGGCGGCCCGGTAATTGGCGAACGCATTAACGGCCCCGCAAATATCCGCAATGCCGCCAACGGTGAAGTGATTTTTTCCCTGGAAGATACTACCCTGGTTACATGCACAGAAGGCGACAGCGGCTGGTACCAGGTAGGATTAACAGCAGACTTGTCCGACGATGCCGGCGCCTTTGGCACAGATACACTCCACAAGGGCCACGATATTATTGTGGATGGAAAAGTAGTAGGCAAAGTGCTGAAAGATATGCCTGTTAACACCGGCACCAATACCAAAAGAACCTGGGCAGAGCTGGTGGGCTACACCTATAAAAACAACCTGTACCCGCAAACCATTGTAGAAAATGTGCTGCCGGCTTACCTGGACAGCGTGCATGACCGCTCGCTGAAATCCATGCAGCCCTTTATCAGCAGCTTTAAGCTGCAAAAGAATGACCTGCTGCCTTTTGCCACTTACCTCAATTACGAGAGCTGGATTGATGATCCTTCGCCATTAATGCGCATACAGCTGGTATTTTTTAAAGAGCAGCTGATAGGGGTGGTGCATTCCCGTGAAATGCAGCTGCACCATGCTGCCAACGCTCCGCTGGAACGGGGCTTTAAGGTGGCTTTCTTTGATGATACGCCCAAGGATATACGTAAGCGGTTTACCGATGCATTTAATACTTTTATCGTAGGTGTTGATTAAGCCAACCCCGCGGGCAGGCAAAGCACATTATTTATACAAGAATGCCCGGTGTTGTATAGCAATATAGTCTTTCAAATATTCGGGAGGTGGTATTTGCCGGAAATGCATGTACAGTCAGAATAGGTCGTAATTGCCCCCTTACTATGTCGTGTTCACAGACCTTTCAATTTCCGTAAACGAGATAGTTTTACATCATCAAACCAAACGGAAATTTTTAAACTTTTAAAACATACTGACATGACAACTTTAACCGCTCCCGTAAAAGCAAAAAGCGTTCGTAAAGACAAAGTAATCTACTGGATTTTTACTTCCCTGTTTGTATTGCTGGACTCCGTTCCTGCTATCTGGTTCAATACGCCCATGGCAAAAGAAGGCATCCGCAGCGTAGGCTTCCCGGAATATTTTGGCGTGGAGCTGGGCATCGGTAAAATCATCGGCGGCATTCTGTTGATACTGCCTATGATCCCTGCCCGCCTGAAAGAATGGGCCTATGTAGGATTTGGTATTTCACTGATCTCCGCCATGATTGCCAACATTGTTGTAAATGGCGCCGCAATGGGTATTTTACCACTGGTAGGATTAGCCATCCTTACGGTTTCCTACATCTACTTTCACAAAACCAGAACAACCAGCTTTTAATAACAGCATTAATTATCCATACCTGCAGCCATGAATATCCTGCTCGCCATCGTTATTATAATTATTGCGCTCATAGCACTGCTCTTAATAGCAGCACTATTTGCAAAGAAAAGTTATACCGTAACACGGGAAATTAATATCCGCCGGCCCAGGCAGGCGGTGTTCAACTACATCCGTTTTATCCGCAACCAGGATAACTACAACAAATGGTCTATGGCCGACCCTAATGCCGTAAAAACGTATAGCGGTACCGACGGGCAGGTTGGTTTTATTTACGCCTGGGACAGTAACGTGAAAAATGTTGGTAAAGGAGCCCAGGAAATAAAAGGCATCACGGAAGAAGAACGTATAGACCTGGAGCTGCGTTTTGAAAAGCCCTTTAAGGGCGTGGCGGTTGCACAGGTAAGCACCACGGAAATAGCAGCAGATCAGACCAGGATAAGATGGAGCTTTAGCAGCAGTATGAAATACCCCATGAATATAATGCTGTTGCTCCTTAACCTGGAAGGGGTGCTGGGCAGGGACCTGGAAGGAAGCCTGGCCAACCTTAAAAATGTATTGGAGCAAAATAATGAATAAGGCAGGTGCAGCCGCGGGCAGCTGTATGCCGTAACGGTTACAAAAGGCAAAGTTAAACGGCGGTGCATATACTGCGCCCGCCGTTTAACTTTTTATATACCTTGTTAGCTTACGTGTTTGCCTACTACTTTTGCCAGTTCAAACATGGAGATCTGCTGCTTACCTTCAAAAATAGGTTTCAGCTTATCATCTGCATTGATCATACGCTTGTTCTGCTGGTCCTGCAGGTTATGTGCCTTTATATAATCCCAGATTTTCTTAATGATCTCTGTCCGTGGCAAAGGCTTGCTACCTACAACTGCTGCTAAGGCAGGGCTTGGTGTAAGCGGGGCCATTAAGCCTGTGTTGCCTTTTTTTGCGGCGGTTTTGGGGGCGGCGGATTTTTTTGCAGGCGCTTTCTTGGTAGCTGATTTAGCTGTTTTTGCCATAGCATTATTTTATTTTAAGCGTTAATAATTAAACTGTTCTGAATTGAGAAGACAGCCGGGGCGTTTCCCATAAATAGGCTGTGCAGCTTAAATTATGCCAATTGCTGTTTACCCGTAAACACTGCACTGGTTATTACCCTTTAAAATAGTACCTGCCCTTTTAATGTTAACCAGGCTCATGGGCTGTTATCCCATATTACCGCGAATTATGTGGAAAGGGAGCCTGCTGTTGCTGTTACCGGGTAATCCTGTCCTGAATGTAAATATGCGTGCCGGGGAACTATT
>NZ_DASTRI010000028.1:0-15695 GCF_035761305.1 Chitinophaga sp.
GAAAAGCACACGCAGCCATCCTTCCGGCTTAGTATTGCTGGAATATGAGGCAGTAAAAGACGGCGATTAACGGACGCCGCCGGAAGATACCCCGGCGGCGGAGCGGCAACGTTTATTCCAATTTCAGCAAATGAGGCTCTACCAGCTCCCGCCAGATCTTATATCCCTTTTCATTCATATGCAGCATGTCCGACACAAACAGCTCGGGGCGTGTTTTTCCATCGGACGTTAGCATAGGATGGAATATGTCTATAAACACCGCCTGCTTTTGCGTGCTTAGAAAATCTTTGATGAGCGCATTGGCTGCAATGGCCTTTTGCTGGAATTTTTCCCGGGAAGGGCTGGGCTTCATGGAGATGTAGATAATGGGCACATCGGGCAGCCGCTCCCTGATGCGGTAGAACAGGCGTTTGGTTCTTTCCAGCACCGAATCGGCCGTGGAAGCCGCATCCGGCAGGTCGTTCTCACCTACATACAATACGATCTGGCGGGGCTGGTAAGGAAAAACAATATCATCCAGGTAAAAAATAATATCGTTTACCACGGCGCCGCCAATACCCCGGTTCATAGCCACATAACCGGCAAAGGTGCGCTCCAGGTCGCCCCATTTGCGGATAGAGGAGCTGCCTGTGAACAGGATGGGATGCGCCGGCGGGTTGTACATCCTGTCGTAATGTTTGATGGTTTGTACATCATCCCAGAAACGGGGCTTTTCGGTTTGCTGTGCCTTTAATACGGTAACAGCAGCCATCAGCAGGCTGCAAAGCAAAATAACTTTCTTCATGCAATAATATCTACGCGGTTTATAACTCAATGTTTGCGCAGCAGCTCCAGGAACTGCTTGTCCAGCTGGTGACCATACCAGTTTTCATACTGCACATCTGTACGCCCGGAGTCCAGCACGCCAAAATCGCCAATAAAATTCCAAACCGCAAAGCCAATTTGATGAGTGGATAAAATATCCAGCACATCGCCAAACCACGCCATGAATACTTTATGCGGAGTTTTATTCCAGCAGCCGCACTCACCGCAATGCACACCGTTGCCTTTGGCGGCCAGCTCAATCCAGGGCTTATAATATTGCTCCAGCATATCACGGCCCAGGTACTGGTTGCCTACCTGGCCCGGCCACAGCGGCATGGGTGAATGTTCCGGGTCTTTATTGGCCCAGGGCGCTTTGTAGTGCGAAATAAGGCCGGGGTAATAACCCCGGCAGCTTTGTGCAATATCCAGGTCCAGTATTTCCGGTATAACGTTGTTGCCTACATTATTACCGTCGGCAATAACTAAATGATCCGGGTTTTCTTTACGGATGGCGGCGGCCGCAGCTTGCGCCACCTTACGGTATACCGCGCCGGGAACGGGTTTGAGGGATGAATGCTGGTCATTCATATTTTCCCGCATGCTGGGTTCATTCACCAGGTCAAAGCTGATCTGCTTCCGGGAAAGGCCTTTATATCTTTTGGCCCACAGGTTCCAGTGAAAGCAAAAGGCATCCTGCGCGGCGGGGTCGGTCCATAAATTATACGGTTCATGAAAGCCGGCGTTAATGCAGTAGCCGGGCGCGCGGTGCAGGTTGAGGCTTACGTGCATATTGTATTTATGCGCCAGTGTAACCAGGCGGTCTATTTTATCAACGGCCTGCTCATTTATCTTATATACCTCCCCCGGTGTAATGTCACGGCTGCGGTCGAACTGCAAATAGCTGGGATAGGCAATGGGAATACGTACAAAATCAAAGCCCCAGTCGCGCATCCAGCGGAAATGCTCTTCGGTGGTGGGCTTGCCGCTGCCCGCGGGCAGTGGAGAAAAAAAGTCAAGCAGGTTAAACCCTTTCCACTTAGGCAGCTTGCTGGCTTTAATGGCAGCAGGCTGTAAAGCAGCCATGGCGGCGGTACCGGCCAAACCCAGGCCGGCTGTTAGCAGACCAGTGTTTTTGAGGAAAGAACGACGTTCCATAACGTGAATATTTAAACGTAAACTAATGTAAAACGGTTACTGATGAAAATAGACAATTTCAGCCGGTAGTCAAAACATACTGCTCCTGCTTTTTTACCATTTGTTAAGTGAAAGCAGCTGCAGGGCGCAGACCTTTGTGCTGTAAAAAAATAACGATCATGGAAAATCAAAACAAGCAGGGAACACTGGCCGGTAAAAAGGTGATATTATTAGGCGGCAGCTCGGGGTTTGGGCTGGCCACTGCCAAAGCCGCAGCAGCAGCGGGCGCACAGGTAGTAATTGTGTCAAGCAACCAGCTGCGGGTAAATGAGGCGCTGCAGCAGCTGCCTGCGGGCAGCCAGGGACATGCCATAGACCTGGGACAGGAAACCAACATTAAAGCATTTTTTGAACAGGCAGGTGCCTTTGATCACCTGGTATACACCGCAGCGGAAAACCTGCGCCTGCATAATCTCAGCGACACTGACCTGGCTGCCGCCCGCAACTTCTTTAACCTGCGCTACTGGAGCGCGCTGGCAGCAGTAAAGTATGCAACACCGCATATTCAGCCAGGCGGCTCCATTAATTTAAGCAGCGGCATTGCAGGCCAACGCCCGGGTAAGGGATGGGTAATAGCCGCCAGTATTTGCAGCGCCATGGAAGGCCTGGTACGCGCGCTGGCCGTGGAACTGGCGCCTATACGGGTGAACAGCGTGGTGCCCGGCGTGGTAAAAACCAATTTGTGGAACAGCATGCCCGATGCCGACCGTGAAAGCCTGTATAAAAATGTGGGCGACAGCCTGCTGGTAAAACGGGTAGGTGAAGCCGAAGAAATTGCGCAGGCATTTATGTACCTGATGCTGCAGCAGTTTGGCACCGGCCAGAATATTGTGATTGACGGCGGCGCAGCGCTGGTGTAAACACAAAGGAGCGCCGGTAATCAGTGGTACATTTCAATAAATGCCTTCATAGCCCTGGACTGCGGCAGATCTTTGCGGTACACCAGCACGGTGGTTAAGGTGCCCAGTCCGCGGTTGATGGTGTGGGTTTTTATTTTACGTTTGGCATAGTAACGCTGCAGCAGGTCTTCCGGCAGGATAGTCATGCCCATGCCGCCTTCCACAAAATTGATGATGCCCTCCATGCTGTTCATCACCGTGCTGCGGTAGGCGGTAATGCCTTTGGCGTTAAGCCATGCCTCCAGCCGCGCGCGGAAGCTGCAGCCCTGGTCAAACACCACGATCTTTACCGGCTGCTTTTTCAGGTATTCACTGAGGCTGGCATGTGCGGCGGCTGTAACAATTACCAGCTTATCTTTTTTAACCGCCTTTTCCTGCAGCTCCGGCGATGCTATAGGAGCGGCTACAAAGGCCATATCCAGCCGGTAGTTCAGCACATCGCCGGTAAGCGCGCCGGAGAAGCCGCTTTTTATCTCTATCTCCACATCGGGGTAGCGGTCTGTATACCGGTTAACAACACCCGGCAGCTGCATGGAGAGGGACGTTTCCATTACCCCGATGCGGATAGTGCCTGTTACCTGCGTGCTTGCCGACAGCTCACGTTTGGCTTCGTCAATAGTTTGGCTGATATGCCGGCAATAGCGGATGAGGGTTTCCCCTGCAGCGGTTAGCTCAACCCGGCGCGAAGTACGGATGAACAGCGTTACCTTAAATTCATCTTCCAGGCTTTTAATACGCGCGGTTACATTAGACTGTACGGTGTGCATAGCTTCCGCCGCCCTGGTAAAGCTGCCCAGCGCAGCTACCGCCTCAAAGGTTTGCAGATCGTAGATATTCATCTTTTTTACAGATAGTTAATATCAAAACTAATCATTTTTATTGATTGATGATCGATCCTACATTTGTGTTGTTAACAAACACACTGGTATTAAATATATCTGATATGAAAGCGAATACTGTATTTTACCGCACTGCCAAAGCCAACGGCCTGCACATCTTTTACCGGGAAGCCGGCCGGCCGGATGCTCCCACTGTGCTGCTGCTGCACGGCTATCCTACCTCCTCTTTTATGTTCCGCAACCTGATCCCGGTTTTAAGCGAACAATATCATGTAATAGCCCCGGACCTGCCGGGATATGGCTATTCCGACGCGCCCGACCATACACAGTTTAACTACACCTTCGACAACCTGGCGCATACCATGCAGGCGTTTATTGACGGCCTGGGACTGAAGCGCTTTGCATTATACGTGTTTGATTACGGCGCCCCTGTAGGCTACCGGCTGGCGCTGACCAACAAGGAAAAGATAGCCGGTATTATTTCGCAGAACGGGAATGCGTATGAAGCGGGTTTAAGCGACGCCTGGACGCCCATGCAAACCTACTGGCAGCACCCTACCCCGGCTAACCGCGATGCGCTGCGCGACTTTACGGCCCATACCATGACACGGTTCCAGTATGAGCATGGCGTAAGTGATCCGTTGCTGATTGCGCCGGAAACCTATACCCTTGACCAGCATTTCCTGGACCGCCCGGGCAGCCTGGATATTCAGCTGGACCTGATGCTGGACTACCGCAGCAATGTAGAACGCTATCCTGCCTTCCAGGAATATTTCCGTACCAGCCAACCGCCCATACTGGCTGTGTGGGGCAACAAAGACCCGTTCTTTTTACCCGCAGGCGCTGAAGGCTACAAAAAGGATAACCCGCAGGCAACGGTTAAGTTCTATGACACCGGGCACTTTGCGCTGGAAACACATGCGGAGGAAATCGGGCAGGACATGCTGGCGTTCCTGAAAGGATTGGTGTGGTAAGCGCAGCGCCTACAGCAAATGCAGCAGGTCTTCAAAATTTTTTACAGGTTGTTCATAGCCCAGCATACGGGCAATTATAGTGTATATATCCGCCGGCTGCTTCCCTTCTTTCCGCAGGAACTGAATGGAGGTGGCCCCGGCGGATTTTGATAATTTTCTGTCCGGCGTTTCCAGCAGCAGCGGATGATGGTAGCTGGTGCTGTATTGGAAGGTATTGCCGGGAATGAGCGCAGCCAGATAATGCTGCGCAATGGTAGACGGCCACAGGTCTGCTCCCCTCACTACCAGGTCTATCCCAAAATGATCGTCATCTACAACAGACGTGAGTTGGTAAGCCGGGAAACCGTCTTTCTTCCTCACTATAAAATCGTGCATATTCGCAGGCAAGGTTGCTGTTACAGTATGCAGCATGCCGCTGTTTGTCGCCTGCAACGTTTTAAAAGTGATCTCCTTTCCGGTATCGGTGCGCAGGCGCCAGCTTACATTTTCCTTATCCAACGGAATACCCTTCTCCCTGCAGGTGCCGGGATAAGCGCCATCGGGGCTGGCGGCCAGCACCTGCGCGCGGGAACACTCACAGGCAAATACATGACCGCCTTCCCTGAGCTGCTGCAGCGCTTTATTATATAACGGCATGCGGTGCAGCTGGGAATATTCCTGTTCGTATTGTGTGTAATTTTCCGGGCCTTCGTTCCATGGAATGTTCAGGTAATGCAGGGTATCAAAAATGTCGTGTACATACTGCGGCGTTATGCGGGCGCGGTCTATATCGTCGATACGCAGCAGTATGCGGGCGCTGGTTTTACGGGCCAGCGCAGCGGTAATAGCAAAGGATAGTACATTGCCTACATGTAAAAATCCGCTGGGCGTTGGCGCTATTCTTGTTTTATGAAATGTAGGGTACGGCTGCATGCGGGTTAAATTACTATTTTTACGGGCGGTGCGGGGCAGCAAATTTTTTAAAAGTGGATTTGCATATTTAGATGATTTCTCTATATTTGCAGCCCGTAAATAACGGAACGGATCGGTAGTTCAGTCGGTTAGAATGCCGCCCTGTCACGGCGGAGGTCGCGGGTTCGAGTCCCGTCCGGTCCGCAGAAAATATCTTCAGAGTGCTTGAAAGGCCCGCAAACTCTTAATTTGCGGGCTTTTTTTATACCCCCTCAGAGTGCCAAAATTTGCATATGCGCACAAAATTCTCGTGGCAAAATCGTGGCACTTTTTGCCAATAAAAAAGTGCCACGGAAACCCTCATAAACTGTTGATAATCAACATGTTCATGTCGTAAACATCTTGTTATAGGAGAGCTATAATCCGACTTTTGTTAACGTTAAAGTTTAAGGATTATGCTGGAAAAGAGTTATGCGCTGTTGTTTTTCCTAAAGCAACCAAAAGACCACCAGAAAAACGAAAGATTTGTTTACGCCAGAATTACCGTTGATGGTATCGCAAAAGAGTTTTCAACTAAGCAAAAATGGACTACAAGCCGCTGGGATCAGCGGGCCGGCCGAGCGGCAGGCGCCCGGGTGCACAGTATAGCATCCTGAAAGTATGCAGTCTTTATTGCGCTCCGTGTGCGGAACCCTATAAGGAAATAAATAGATGGCTGATGGCACAATATGAAGTGGACATTAAGATCGTTTTCACCACAAGGAATGACCAGAACGATAAGTCCTTCTTGCCTACCAGGCATTTGATGGCGCTCTACCAGGAGGGGACAAACGGTAACTTCAATGAGTGCCTTCAGGACTGGTTCACAAAGGGAAGATCCGACCCGCAGGGATTCCTCTCCCGCCACGCCTGTGCAAAAACGGACGACGCCGTTGACCTGCAGATCGAAGAAATGCATCAATGGTGCAAGGCAAACGAAATTCAATACACATCAACTTATTTTGTCAATGGGCATAGATTACCACCGGCTTACCGGTTAAAGGATCTTCAATACTTTCTGTTGACATAAAATCTTTAGTACAAAACCCGAAACTCTCAGGGAAATAGAGAGATTATTCTTAACTTTTTAATTTACTAATCATGAAAACTTCAAAATTGGAGCAATTCGCATCAAAAGACGCTCAGGGACTGACTAAAGAGGATATGAAACAAATGATCGGCGACTATCCCGTTACCTGCCACTGCGATGATGGCATTCACATTGGTGAAGCCAATTCTGTAAAAGATGCATGGGAATTGTGCTCAGCTCTTTGCGGAGATTGATACAAACCATCATGAAGATGCAATTTAACAACTACCCCCTCCCGCCCAGGGAGGCGTAGTTGTTTTAGCTTTTATTTCCTTAACATTCGGCTTCACCCCGCAATCGTTCAACTGCGATGGGTTGGCGCGTTAAAATAAACCGTTATGTGTAAATATTTTATTCTCTTACTATCCTTTCTTTGCCCTTCCGCCTTGTTTGCACAGGACGGTGCCAAAATAACCATCCTACAACCCGATATTACAGATGGCCTGAAAGCCGATGTTTACCAGCCATTCAACGGCTACGCCAACGGCATCAACATTACAAAGACGGTTATAGCTAAAAACGGGAAGGTTGAAATTGATCTGAAGAATGTTACGCCCGGAGTGGTGAAGCTCGAATCCCCCTTATTTAAATATAAAGTATTTGTTCAACCCGGCGATAAAATAACCGTCAACGCAATCAGAGATAAAGGATATTCCTTTTCGGGCCGCAATGCAATGGGACAATATTATGTGATGAAAATGAAACCGACGGGAAAAACCGCAGAGGAAGATTTCAACTCCATGATACTTCCCGCACGTTCATCCACAGCACTATGGGATAGTACCCTGACGTGCATGGAAAAGTATAAGTTAATCTATGATAAATTAAGGGCAGACGGTAAGATAACACCGGAATTGCACCAATACTTTTTAAGCTACGTGGACGCATTCATGCTGATGTACACCTACATGCGTTTCAATATGCATCTCAAGGCAAGCAGCGCAGAAAAAAGGCTTAACACCAGTCTAAGTAACGAAGTAATCCTGTCTTACCTCGAAAAACTCTACAACACCTATGACCCGTTTGAACCCAAATATCATAGCTCCTTACTGTGGTCACTTATAGCAGGCAATAAGTTGCGTTTGGAAAACTACAAACATGCCCTGGCAACATTACCCGATTCCTCAAAATGGAAAACGTTCGAAGATAATGAACATATTTTTGCGCTGGCCCCGGATTCCATCCAGGAAATTGAAATGGCTAATCACATCCTGTTCCTGATCGGTTATGGATCAACAGAGAAAAGTGAAATAGCAGATTTCATACAGGTCTTTCACCAGCACTATCCCAAAAGTAAGTGGAACAGGTTCATTGATCAGCAGTTTGAGACCGTTCCCAATGTTGTCGGTAAACTGAATAACCTCGATAAGGCACCTTATTATATCAGTTATGATGCATCCCATGGCGGCGTTCAGATGGTAATGCAAAAAAAACTTTCTGCTATAAATGGTGTTCAGGACCTGGCAAACTGCTGTCACCTGGAAAACCCTTGCTTATTGACTGCTGGGCTACCTGGTGCTCGCCATGTATCGCCGAATTAAGGCACAGCAAAGAACTCCACCGTTTTCTCGATAGCGCAAAAGTCAATCTGCTATACCTGTCTTTTGATGCGCCTACCAACCGCAAGATCTTACCGACCGTTCAAAAGTATAACCTGAACGGTCTGCATTATGTGGCCTCCGATGGAATCACCCAATCCCTGATCAAACTATATCAATCAGAAACCCTGGAAATCCCCAAGTTCCTTTTATTTGATAGCCAGGGCAATCTCCTGAATGCAAACATGAAACTTCCCAGTTCCGGTAACCAGTTCTATCAGCAAATAAGTAATGAACTCAAAAAATAACGACTTTAACTTTCGTTAAACAAGGCGCTACCGGCACAAAGAGCCATTTTACTGGATCACTTTACCGGAATATCCGAAGGAAATAAAAAAGAGCTGCAGGCGTGCAGCTCTTTTTCTATAATCTGCCTCATGAAATCCACTCTTCCATTCCTAAATGTGGTCGCATCTTGTCCCGAAAAATTGCTTAAGGGATATATAATCGCATTACCCCGCTATGATGGAATGGGATCTCGTTATTTTCACTTCCTAGTCTAAGTTCGACGACTACTTTTTTATAAGCACCCATACGGGAGGCATGGTATGCTCATCTAGCGTTGGCGCAATCCCATTATAGGCACTCGATATATACGGCCGGCAGCATCCGTTACAGCTGGGAGCACCATCCGCGTTATAACCGTAATTCAGGTCCAGGGTATCAACGTCGCCATCTGGCATCCTGAAATAAAACCGCTTTACCTCCTCCATCGCACTCCGCACAGGAGCCAATCGGGTTGACATAATGAACTTATAAACGGTGGTGTCCCAACTAAAGATACCGACATCGTGATAATCATTCAGGTACGTGGTATCACCATCCTTGATGTAAAAAATCTGGAGGGTGTCTTTGGTATTGCTGAAATAGGGTGTTCCATCGGCCCGCATGATCGTAAAGTAATAAGGCGCCGGATTGGTGTCACAGAACTTCTTCTTGTTGCAGGCCATTGCCATGACAACCAGCGTGCTGGCTAAAATGAATTTTCGCATAATGGGTATCATAAAGGTTTCCTTGGCTTATCCGTGGATATTATAAGTAACGGATCGGGCATACTGAAAATTTTGCGGAATGTCTGGAATATTCCAGTTGGAGTAATAAAACCAGCCCACATAGTCATTCAGTGTAAAGACTTCGTGCCAGCCCCAATTCATAAAGAACATGTGTGAATTCTTGGGAAGAAGATTAAGGTTGTTCGAAATCCGCGCATACAAACCTGATCCAGCACAAGTTCAACCTCCGCAGAACAGTATTGCAAGACCGCAAAGGTTACAGGCAGATGCAATCGTGATGACTGAGGAGCCCTTTAAAAATCTAATAAGGATCGACAAGATCGATGCACATCGCGGATTTTCCAATCGTTCTATGAACTATAACAAGGAAACATTTTCTTTTCAATCCTACTTAAATTTCGACTGGGCAGATAGAAGTACCGGTGAAACCAGTGGTAATCGCTTAACATTTCAATATACCCGGCTTTTTTCCTCCTCTGCACTGCCATTATCATTTCGTTTCCGCGCATTAGCCGATTTTCCAAAGTGATAGATAAAGGACATACCTATCCAGCGGCTATCGGTTTCTTTATGGCTGAAAGCGGATACCTGGCTTATCCCGACCGTTTGTCTGGCCATGGATAACGAGTGAAAAATATCATTCACATTACAACGGATAGTTCCGTTACCATGGATGATGTTTTTCTGAACACCTACGCTAATGTTATAAATTGACCCAGCCTTAGTCTGCCCGTAGGATTGTTTGCCCGGAAAGAAGCCATTGAGTTCCACACTCCAGGTTTTACTCAACTGGAAATGGTTTGAGGTTTCTATTTCATGAACATTAGCATGCTGGCGGATTACTACCCCTTCCGCGCTGCCCTTATTGACCAGGTACAGTAAAACAACGTTAAAGTTCATATTCCACCATTGAAACGGTTGTACTGAAATATAGGGGGTGATACCATACATGATAGCGTCTATAAAATTATAGGGTCTGGTGATAAAGATGTTTTCACTCACATAGGTTAAAGGGTTAATTTCCCGGTTTCCTCCGCCATAGGTCAGCGTAATCCCAAAATATTGTTTGTAAGTATATCTCAGTTCGATATACTGTGCAAATGCTGCGGTTACGTTCGGATTACCTGATGTATAGGTATACTGGTCAATGAAAAATAAAAACGGGTTAATCTGCTGGTAGTTGGGTCGCCTGATCCTTTTACTGTAATTCAATACCAAGGTATTAGCGCCGCTGCTGTCCAGCTTATAGGAAATGTAGAGCGAGGGGAAAAGGCTGGTGTAACGCTTTGTAAAAGAACTGTCCGCAACAATGGGATTGCTGAACTGATGTCCTTTTGCTACAGTATGCTCAACACGCAAGCCGCCTTGAACGGCCCAACGCTTCCATTCTTTACGGAAATTAACGTAAGCCGAGCTTATGTTTTCTGTGTAACGGAAATGATTGGTCTTGCTATAATCCGGAACAAGGCGGCGGTTTACACCGTCTAACCAATAAGATCTGGCATCTGTACTGGTGCTGCTGCTTTTGATACCTGCATCAAATTGGGCCTCCCCTCTTAAAGGACGGACGTAATCTATTTTACCCGCATAAATATTGATACGGGACGGGAACGAAAAAACCCGCAGCAGGCTGCTTTTTAAAAGTCCATTCGAATTATAAGACGTTATTGGAGATGTTTGACTGCTGCCTGAATAATAGTTCAGATAATCGAGATTGGCAGTTACAGCCGCACCTGTGCTATCCAACTTTTGCTGTAAATTGAGATTCACTCCCCTGTTCCGCCAGCTATAGTTTCCTGATGTGAATCCCCGTGTCACCGAATCCAGTCGCATACCTTCCCCGTACTGGTCACCGGCATAATCCCGTAAATCGTTCTTAGGTCTGGTAGTACCGCTGATTATAACACCAAGGGTTGCTTTGTCAGAGATAAAATAATCCATTCCTATACGGCCATTGAAACTGTTTGACTGATAAGTATAACGGCTCTCTTGCAGTGCGGCGGCGCTTTGGAACCCACTGGTATCATAAAAATACCGGCTATAGGTTTCACTGCTGTAATTCTTGTCATGGCTGTAGCTTCCATTACCGAACAGGTTAAACCTTCTGGTCCGGTAATTTATATTCAGCGCATTGTTGCTTCTTGCATACTTCCCCTGGTTATAGCCGAAATTAATTGCGCCGTTGAAACCGGCTGCTTTGTTTTTCTTTAAAATGATATTTATTATAGCATTTCCTGAAGCATCGTATCTGGCGGGCGGGTTGCTGATCAATTCCAGTTTGTCAGCAGTACCGGCGGGTAAAGAGCGCAGGTAAGCAGCAAGGTCTTGCGCCGACATATAGGTGGGCCGGTCATCGATCAGCACCAAAACATTGTTTTTGCCATTAAGGCTAATATTCCCGTTTCCATCTACTATCACACCAGGACTTTGGGAGAGCGCATCAAGCACATTGGCTCCCGCCGCGCTTAGCATGGCATCTAAATTAACCATGGTGCGGTCAATCTTATGTTCCACCAACGGTTTGTTTGATGTAACCACCACTTCCCTGAGTGCCTGACCGAAAGAAGTTAAAATGATCGGCGGCAATTGAATTCTGGCAATGCTATCATTAATCAGCAAGTGAGCATTGCTATAAGGCTTAAATCCGACATAGGATATTTGAAGCGAATAGACACCGCTTTTAAGATTTACAAAGTGAAAAGTCCCATTGTTGCCTGTAATACGCGTTTTTTTTGAAGCGGAATCCGAGTTATTGGTAAGGCTTATAGTAGCACCAGGAATGGTATGGCCTCCGGCATCAAGAACAACGCCACTGATTTTTCCATGATGGGTTTGCGCCTGCACACCAGGAATAAATTTAAGTATAAGGAAAATGATCAAAAGCAAAGTGAGTTTCATAGCTAAAGGTTTCTTAGTTGCTCAAATTTGATTGGGAAATCTATCCGGGGGAAATAAAAGTGGTGGAAAGCGAATCAATGGTGACAAAAAGCAAGTGACAGGTGACGGGATATTGAAAACTGCTTTTGTGCATTTCAACCCCCGATACTGCGGATTCATAACTTTCAATTGGTGAATCCGGTTAATTACGGAAATTAGGGTTATGAAAGCCATACAGAATCTGATCCATGGCCGCAAGCATAGGCTGCACCTTGTATTTTGCCTTGCTGTATTGATTATGTTATCACTCGGCATGTATTTCCTGTATCTTTCCGGATTCCGCTTTGACAACCTCGTTTCTGCATTTGCCGATTGCTTTTTCTTTTTGCTTTGCATTTATACCGGTCGGTGGCTTTGCGCAAGGTGGTATCTGCGCAATCAGATGTTCCATTTTGTATTATTCTGCGTGCTTGCAATCGCATGTCTTTCTGCAGTGAAATTCATGTTAGTTAAATTTGCTTTTTCGCATCCTTATGCAGGGTTTATGGAAGTGGTAAGAAATGCAATGCCCTTTTTCATAATCGGTACGGTAATGGGGATGTTGCTAAAGGTTATCAGCGCTTCTATGCAAAAGGAGTTGCAAAACGCACACGCCAGGGCCGAGCAAAGTATAAGCGAATTCAGCTTATTACAGAGCCAGCTAAGTCCGCATTTCCTGTTTAATGTGCTGAATAACCTCTATGGTATTTCAATTGAGGAGCACCAGCGTATTCCAGTGCTGCTGCTCAAACTTTCCAATCTTTTGCGTTATTCAGTATACGGCTCAAAAAAAACGTATGTTCCCCTAAAAGAAGAACTGGAGTATATACGCAATTATATAGAATTTGAGCAGATCAGGATTAGTGACAGATTGGTGCTGGAAGCGAATATTCCACAAGTGGTGAGCCCGGATATTAAAATAGCGCCCCTTGTTTTGATCGTATTCATAGAAAATGCCTTTAAACATGCCAAAGACTCCCTGGGTCAAAAGGTTTATATTTATATATCATTAATTATTGCAGATAAATGCATCCATTTTTCGGTTGTTAACACGTGCTGTATGGAGGAAAATAAGGTGCCTGGGTTCAATGAAAACTCGGGGGTCGGACTTAAAAACACCCTCAAAAGGTTGGATTTGTTATATGGAGATGACTATAAACTGAAGCAAGTACCGGATAAAGATCTCTATAAAATGGAACTAACCCTAAAAATTGTACATGGATAATTTAATTAATTGTGTGATCATTGAAGATGAACCGGTGGCCCGGAACATTGTCCGGAACTACTGCGGACAACTTCCCTTTCTGCTGGTAGCAGGGGAGTTTGGTAATGCACTGGAGGCAAAATATTTTCTTTTGAAGCAGAGGGTCGATCTGCTTTTCCTGGATATTCATATGCCGGTTTTAAACGGGATTAGTTTTTTTAATACACTCAAGAATCCGCCGGTTGTCATTTTTACGACAGCGTATCAGGAATATGCCGTAAACGCCTTCGATGTTGCCGCCTGCGATTATCTGCTCAAACCATTTTCCCTTGAAAGGTTTATTATCGCTGTCGACAGGGCACGGGAGAAATTACAACGGAAGCTGCCGGACACCCAGCAGAAAACGGCGGATGACTTTTTTATTAAAGCGGACGGCAAAATTTACAAGGTCGCTTACCAAGACTGCCTTTATGGAGAAGCCCAGGGGAACTACACAAAGGTCGTCACCTGCGGTGGTATCATCTTAACCAAAATGCCGTTCTCGGATTTTGTAGCTCTTTTACCTGCTGCTCTATTTTGTCGCGTTCATCGCTCCTATATTATCAGTAAAAAAAACATCCGCCATATCGAAGGTAACCGTGTATTTGTAGGGCAAAAGGAAATACCGATAGCGGCGAATTACAAAGCATCCTTTTTAAAAAATATTGGTGCAATCTGCTTCATAGCCATTATCGCCTCCGCCTTGTATAAATAATGCAATCAGTCTATTTCAACATCGTCATACTCCCCTTCATTGAGCAGCCGGTTTCTTTTATGAAGATAGCCGATGAACGCGGGAGTTAATATTTCATGGGGGAGCCTGTTATTCCTTATAAAGCTTCTTAAATATGCTCCATGTGCTTGCTCAATACCGTTTTTATATTTCAACCGTCCGTCGTGGGTTATATACAGCATATTGATGTCAAATAATTTATGGTGATTATTGCAAAGCCATAAACCATTATCACCAGCAGTTGCATGCTGGATCTTTGTTTCAATGCTGAGGTTATTAGCTTTTTTGATACTCGCTACCGGCCAGATATGAGCGCCCTGAATTATTTGGGGAATTTCACAATCACACAATAAACATTTCTTTTCACCAAGTTTCTCTAACAGGTTATAAATATATGTTGGCGAACGAAGACTGTCATTAGCTTCAAATTCTCTTTTTTCCAATACCAGGTCAGAAGTAATAACATGAATGCCCAGCGATACGATCACATCCCTTGCGTCGGCCGGAAGCTTTCTCAGATCGCCTTCCTGTATTTCATACAGCTCCATTGAATAACGGGTGATCTTATGAATAGCAAGACATAATAATACTGTTTCGTATTTGTTTGCTCCATAAGTCTTTCCATATATCTGTAAGGTGTTGTTTTCATCAATTGTTACATAAGATGATACATTTCCCCTATTTCGGCCTCTGTTTAAATCCCGCTGGGCTATAACGTCAGATACGGAATTAAAGGGTTGTATTGCAGTAGTAAGATGATCCCCCTCATTCAAAAAATTAGTTCCTGCTGTTTTCATTAACCTGTACATGAATTTAAAATAGGCGGTTTCAATATTGCCGTCAGGCTGCAGAAAATAGAAGTGAATGCTTTTATTGGGGTTGGTTTCCTGGTGGTATTTGACCAGTGCGCTCGGGAAGCTTTGAAAAAAGGAGTTTCTGCTGCCAATTTCATATTCTGAAAATGAAACGTAGCTAACAGCGCCATTGTATGTTAATGTAGCTAACCGGCCAATGTTATAACCCGTGTTGTCAAAGGTAACAGTGTAGTCACGTCTGCCTGTAAGCCGTTCGCAAACGTCGCGTAAAATATCGCGGGTAAGAATGTCTTCGTAACGTTCACGCCTCTTCTGGAATTTGTTCTTTATGATGAAGTGTGGTGCTGGCATTATCGCTATAATTTGTAATCAAAACTTCTTTCCGGTTGTTCCCAAGCATGGGATCAACTTCGATGATGTTGTAACCTCCTTTTTTAATCCACTCCACTAAATTCAAGTTATGTTTTCCTTTGTGTTCTAAAACGTAGGAAATCATAAATGGCTTACCTTCCTCATTCAATTTATCCACAAAGTCAAAAAATCTCTTTTCTGTTTCTGAATTCCATCCGTGAAACCCCCTTTTTCCATCGTTGTATGCGCCGGTTGTAAGCATATAAGGAGGATCAAGATAAATAAACGTGTTTTTA
>NZ_DASTRI010000029.1:0-50214 GCF_035761305.1 Chitinophaga sp.
ATCAGTGTTAATGCCGGCCTTTTCCAGCTGCTGCATTACCTGCCGGGATAATCCATTCTCCGGCGCTTTGCTGATATAGGCCACCGGCGTGCCCCAGCGGGCCAGGGAGGCAGCCATATTCGCCTCTGCCCCACCAATATATAATGCCGAACTGTTTTGTTCCCATTCAGGTGAAAAACGGAATAACAACTCCCCGTACGAAATAACTTTAACCGGTTTCATCTAAAAATCAAAGTATGCTTTTGCGTTATAGTAACAAATATCCTGTACCATTTTGCCCAGCCAGGGAATATCGGCGGGCAACTCTCCGTTCTCTACATCATTTCCTATAAGATTGCACAAAATACGCCTAAAATATTCATGACGCGAATAGGAAAGAAAACTTCTTGAATCTGTAAGCATGCCTACAAACCTGCTCAGCAGGCCCATATTGCTTAACACGTTCATTTGTTTTTCCATGCCGTCTTTCTGATCAAGGAACCACCAGCCGGATCCGAACTGCATTTTACCGGCCACCGTGCCATCCTGGAAGTTACCTACCATAGTGGCAAATACCTCATTGTAAGCAGGGTTCAGGTTGTAAACAATTGTTTTGGCCAGCTTGTCTTTTTTATCCAGGCCATCCAGGAAGGCCGACATACTTTCCGCTACCTGCCAGTCGCCAATGGAGTCTACACCCGCATCGGCGCCTACCAGCTTTAGCAGCCGGCTGTTGTTATTACGGATGGCGCCTACATGAAACTGCTGTACCCAGCCTTTTTCGTAGTTCCACTCGCAAATGAAATGCAGCGTGGCTGCTTTAAACTGCGCCGCTTCCAGCTGGCTAACGGTATTGCCTATACGTAATTTTGAAAATATGCTTTCCAGTCCTGCTGCTGTAACAGGAGCTGCATAAAAGGTGCTGATACCGTGGTCCGACAGGCGGCCGCCCATGGCATGAAAATAATCGTGCCGGCTGCGCAGTGCATCCAGCAAGGCCTGGTAGCTGTTAATCTCTTTGCCTGCAGCAGCGCCCAGCTTATCCATATAAGCGTTAAAAGCCACAGGATCTTCTACCGCCAGCGCCTTATCGGGCCGGAAAGTAGGCAGCACTTTCACTGCCAGCTTTTTCTGCTGTATGGCTTTATGATGCTCCAGGCTGTCGGCCGGATCATCTGTAGTGCACAAAGCTGCTACTTTAAAATGCTGCAGCAGCGCCTGCGTGGTCCATTTCGGCAGCTGCGCGTTACAGTGATCGTAAATTTCCGCTGCATTACCCGCATTCAGCTGCTGTGTAACGCCAAAAGGGTTTAGCAGCTCCATATGCGTCCAATGGTATAAAGGGTTGCGCATGGTATAAGGCACCGTGGCAGCCCAGTGTTTGAACTTGGTAAAATGGTCTGCGTTGCCGGTAATGTATTTTTCTGCAACGCCGTTGGCGCGCATGGCCCGCCATTTATAATGATCGCCCTGCAGCCACATGGCGCTCAGGTGCTCAAACTGCCGGTTGGCGGCAATTTCATCCGGCGGCAAATGGTTATGATAATCAATAACCGGCATGCCCGCGGCATACTCATGGTATAAACGTTGCGCCGTAGCTGTTTGCAATAAAAAATCTGCTGTTAAGAAATCCTTCATACGCGTAGAATTAATTACGAATGGGTCAATTACGAATTACGAATTAAAGGCGGTGCAGCAATCAATATAGCTGCCTGCCCCTTTCAAACTGTAATTATTGTAATGAACCGTGATATTATAGAACACTTCCCAATTCGTAATTCGTAATTAAATAATTCGTAATTCTTTACTGGTGCCGCCTTCATCTAGGCAACAACACCATTTATATTACTGCCATGAACAGTGATATTTATAAGCACCTTAATTCGTAATTAAACAATCCGTAGTTCTTTCTGCTTTGCTGCATACGCCAGCGTGCCTTCCTGCATCATGCCCAGCAGGTGCGTGCCAATAGTTTCCGTAAATCCCGGCAGCTGTGTAAGATCAGCTTCCCACAGGCGGGTATCGGCCGCTATTTGTTGCACCAGGCTGGTAACAGCCACCGGCTCTGCGGTAGCTACCGCTTTCCAGTAACCGGCAAAAACAGCGGCATTATCATCTGTAATAAGATATTCTTCTGTGCCGCGCGCGCCAAAATACCTGCCGTTTTCTTCCTTCACTGGGCGCAGGAACAGCAGCATGGCTGCAAACCCCAGGCACATGGCCTGTGGCAGGGCATGTTTACGCTCATAGTAACGGAACAGCGTGCGCACATTCCGCGCGTTCATTTTAGAGCTTTCCTGGAAAGTAATGCTGATAAGCTTATGTGCAATGTTAGGATTGGCAAACCGGTCCAGCACATCCTGTGCAAAGGTATTGGCCTGGGGACAAATATCCTGTATAGTGGGCAGTATCTCGTCCATTACTACTGTACGGAAAAAGCTGCGCATATAGGTGTGCTCCATACATTCATACACGGTGTTTAATCCGCCCAGGAAAGCCAGGGGTACGGAAATGGTATGGCTGCCGTTTAAGATACGCAATTTCTGCTCACGGTAAGGCGTAATGCTGGGCGCAATCAGCATACGTGCATCTGCCTGCTGAAAGGAAAGCACCTGCCGTACCTGTTCTCCCCCTTCAATAGCCCACAACAGGAAAGGCTCTGCATCAATCCACAAACCATCCCGGTAACCGGCCTGCTGCTGCAGTGTTTCCAGGTCGCGGGGCTTGCCGGGCACAATACGGTCTACCAGCGAGCTGCAAAAATAATTGGCTGTTTTCACCCACTCCGTGAAGGCTTCGGGCAGTTGGTTAAAGGCGGCCAGCTGCAGCACTATTGCCTGCAGCAAACGGCCGTTATCTACCACCAGCTCTGTAGGCACTATTACAAAACCACTGGTTGCGCTGCCTTTAAAGTGCTGGTAGCGCTCCCACAGCACCGCCAGTAATTTTCCCGGAAAAGAGGCCGGCACGCCTGTGACAATTTTTTCGGCCACGTACTGGATGCCTACTTCTGTAGTATTGGAAACAATTACCTGTAAATCAGGCTGCTGGGCTGTTTTCAATACTTCCGCCCAATCTGCATTCGATTGCAAAACACGGCTAATAGAAGCGTTCACCAGGGTGCGGTTAATTAATTCGCCCTGCGCCACTCCTTTGATGTGCGTAGTGTATAAATTATCCTGTTCGGAAAATTCTGTAACAGGGCCGTCGGTTGATTTTACCACTACTACCCGGCCTTTGAAAATCCCCTGCTTATTGGCTTTATCTACCAGGTAATCTACCAATCCCCTTAACAGCACGCCCGTACCGAACTGCAGTACTTTTTCGGGGTAGCTTAAATACTCGCGGGAAATTTGCAAGTCGGGCCGGGACAGCACATAATCGTTATTTAATACAGGTAACATGGAACTAATTTATGATATTTAATACTTTATCCCTTAAATATAGGCTTCCATTTTAAGATTTTATAGAAAAAACAAAGATTATTGGGTGCTGCGGCTGTTTTCAGACGCTTGTCAGCGGTGAACGCTTTCGGGCCTTATAGCGGTTGAATGGCGCACTGCAGCTGTTTCGGCGCGCCTGTAGCAGTGACCCTTTCGAGCCATATTGAGGTTGAATGTTGCATCGAAGCTGTTCCCGGCGCCTATCATTCGGCTCTATCTGCCTATCAGTACTATCAATACGCTCCCCGGCCGCAATGGCAGGATTTTCTTAACTTTGCAGCCTTATACAAAATACTATGAGCAGAAACGGCAAAGTGCTGGTGGCGATGAGCGGTGGTATAGATAGTACGGTTACCGCCCTGATGCTGCACGAGCAGGGATATGAAGTGATAGGCATTACCATGAAGACCTGGGATTATGCATCTTCCGGCGCCAGTAAAAAGGAAACCGGCTGTTGCAACCTGGACTCTTTTAATGATGCCCGCGCAGCAGCCGTGCATCATGGTTTCCCGCATTTTGTGCTGGATATACGCGACGAGTTCGGGGATTTTGTGATCAATAATTTTGTAGAGGAATACCTGGCAGGCCGCACCCCTAACCCCTGCGTGCTTTGCAATACCCATATCAAATGGCGGGCGCTGCTGAAAAGAGCCGATGCCATGGACTGCGCCTTTATTGCTACCGGCCATTACGGCCAGGTACGCGAGCATAACGGCCGCTACGTGATCAGCAAAGGCATTGACGACCTGAAGGACCAGAGCTATGTGCTGTGGGGCCTGCAGCAGGATGTGCTGGCGCGTACCCTGCTGCCCCTGGGCAAATACCGTAAAACAGAGATCCGCCAGATGGCGTTTGACTTCGGCTACCCCGAGCTGGCCAAAAAAGCAGAAAGCTATGAAATATGCTTTGTGCCGGACAACGACTACCGCGGCTTCCTGAAACGCCGGGTAGATGGACTGGAAGAACAGGTAAACGGCGGCAATTTTGTATTGAAAGACGGCACCATTGTAGGTAAGCACAAAGGCTACCCGTTTTATACCATTGGCCAGCGGAAAGGGCTGGATATTGCCCTGGGCCGGCCAGTATATGTAACCGGCATTATCCCCGAAACCAATACCGTGGTGCTGGGCGAAGAAGATGACCTGCAAAGGAACGAAATGCGTGTAGCCGGTATTAACCTGGTGAAGTATGATCATATTCCCGAAGGACTGGAAGCTACCACCAAGATCCGTTACAAGGATAAAGGCGCTTTAAGCAACCTGTATCATGCAGATAACGGGCAGATCGGCGTTCGCTTTTACGAACAGGTAAAAGGCATTGCCCCCGGGCAGTCGGCGGTGTTCTATGAAGGCGACGATGTAATTGGCGGCGGCATTATACAAAGGTTGTAAAGCGCGGCTGCCTGCAACCGGCATAAAAATCCGCCTGCAAATTCTCCGCAGCCCTGGTTTCAGCCACTATGGGCGCCTACACTACTATAAAAAAGGCATTTCATAACAATCCCCCACCGCACCAGGTATAATTATTCATTATTCATTCTTAATTACTCATTACCCCCGCCTCATATCTTTATACAGTCCGTGCGCTTTTTTATTGCCCTTTTTAGCTTTTTCCCTTTATTCAGCCAGGTACAATAGTACCAGCACTGCACTTGTGCGACTCATACCGTGCCCCCGCTTGCCGGGATAGCGCAACCTTTATTGAACCTTTTAAACTAAAACCAAGAACCGTACTATGAAAACCCGTTCTACCACTCAACGGCACGGACTTCCACGCCGTGCAACAAACCTTTACCTTTATTTTTTGCCTGTTTTGCTGGCGGCATTTTGCTGCCTGAGTGTGCAAACGTTTGCGCAACTATCGCGGCTACACGCCAGTGGTACCCGCATTGTAAATGCCGGTAACCAGGAGGTGATCCTGAAAGGCGTGGGCCTGGGCAGCTGGATGCTGCAGGAAGGCTACATGATCAAACCATCATTCACGGGCGCCGGCACGCAATGGTCTATTAAAAAAAGGCTGTACGACCAGGGCCAGACCGACGCCCAGGTAGAAGCTTTTTACCAGCGCTGGCGCGATAACTTCATTACAAAGGCAGACATCGACTTCCTGGCCTCCAAAGGCTTTAACTGCGTACGTTTGCCCCTGCACTATGAGCTGTTCCTTACTGCCAGCCAGCGCGCCGTACGTAACAGCGTAGCGCATAACCCGGGGAATTACACGAATTATGTAAGCTCCCTTACAACCTGGTACAACAACAACCAGCTGTTTAACGGTCCTAACCTCGAAGGCTTCCGCCTCACAGACAGCCTGCTGAAATGGACAGCCGCCAACAACATGTACGTAGTGCTGGACCTGCACGCCGCTCCCGGCGCACAAGGTACAGACGCCAACATTTCCGACGCCCTGGTAGGCAACGACCTGTGGAACAGGCAGATCTACAAAGACATTACCGTTCGCCTGTGGCAGCGCCTTTCCAGCCACTACATCAACAACAACGGTATTGCTTTCTATGACCTGATCAATGAGCCGAACAATGTACCGGACAACCGTACCATACATGACCTGTTTGAGCGCCTGATCAATGCCATCCGCGCGCAGGGCGATGATCACCTGCTGATGATAGAAGGCAACGGATGGGGCAACAACTACAACTACATGGAGCCCTTTACATTCTCCAACCGCAGCAACCTGGTGTACAGCGCCCACCGTTACTGGATCACCAACTCCACCACGGAAACCAATGGCGATGTGAACCAGGTTAATCTCATTGCCAACCTGGTAAACTTCCGCAACACCAACCAGGTACCTGTTTGGGTAGGTGAAACCGGTGAAAACGATAATAACTGGTTAAGTGAGAACATCCGCGCGCTGAACTCAAAAGGCATTGGCTGGTGCCACTGGACCTACAAACGTTTCGACACGCAGGAAAATGCCGCATTACTGCACATCAACTCGCCCTACCTGATGGACGGCGCCGCCAACATGGCCGCGGTGCTTAACAATATTCAATTTGCCAACTGTGTAAAGAACAACAATACACTGGCAGCCGTGGCCCCGGGCATACAGCCGCCTCCCTCACAGGGGCCGGTAGGTAAAACCATCTGGCTCAAAGGCTTTAACGGTAAATATGTAAGCTCCGAAAACGGCGAAGCGCCCATGAACTGCAACCGCGATGCGGTACAGGGCTGGGAGCAGTTCCTGATAGGCGACGGCGGCAATGGTAAAATTACGCTGAGCAACCAGGGCAAATTTGTTTCATCTGAAAACGGCGAAGCGCCCATTACCTGCAACAGGGCCACTGCACAGGATTGGGAAAAATTCGACTGGATCGTAAATGCAGACGGTACCATTTCCCTGCGCGCCAGCAATGGCCTGTATATTTCTTCTGAGAACGGCACGCAGGCCATGACCTGCAACCGCACCAGCATTGCCGGGTGGGAAGCTTTTTCCTGGGGAGAAGTGAGCAGCGCCGCACCGGGTAATTCCGATGTAGCAGCTGCCGCCGGCACTTTTAAGGTAGTAGGCTATATGCCCTCCTGGTCTGGCGATGTAAACACGGTGCAGTACAGCAAGCTCACACACATCAATTATGCCTTTTTGCTGCCCAACTCCAACGGCAGCCTGCAGGCCATTGAAAACCCCTCCAAGCTGCAAAACCTGGTAAGCAAGGCGCATGCAAACGGGGTAAAGGTAATGATCTCAGTAGGCGGCTGGAACGATGGCAACGACAGCGGCTTTGAAGGCCTGGCTGCCAGCAGCGGCACCCGCACCACCTTTGTGAACAACATCATCAGCTTTGTAAACCAGTATGGTTTAGACGGCGTGGATATTGACTGGGAATACCCCGATGCCGGCGCCTCTGCCAACAACTACCTGGCGCTGATGACGCAGCTCTCCAATGAAATGCACAACCGCGGCAAGCTCTTAACTGCCGCAGTGGTAGCAGAAGGCGGCAGCAGCATTTTAAGCGGCGTATTTAACGTGGTGGACTTCCTGACCATCATGGCCTATGATGCCAACAACAGCAACCATTCTCCCTACAGCTATGCCGTAAGCTCGCTGAACTACTGGCGCAACCGCGGCCTGGCTAAAGAAAAAGCCATACTGGGCGTACCCTTTTATGCAAGGCCCAGCTGGGACTCCTATGCCACCCTGCTGTCGCAGGGCGCCAGCCCCAATTCCGATGTGTTCAACGGCAATTACTACAACGGCATACCCACCATTAAAAGCAAAACCAACCTGGCATTTGACAATGGCGGCGGTATTATGATATGGGAGCTTTCCCAGGATGCAACCGGCGCTAACTCCCTGCTTTCCGCCATTCATGATGTGGTGCTGCAAAGAAGCGGCGATACTAATCCCCCGCCCGCCACCGGTGCGCCTATCGGGCAAACCATATGGCTGCAGGGCTTTAACGGCCAGTATGTAAGCTCCAAGAACGGCGTTGGTCCCATGTGGTGCAATGCTACCGTAGTAGCCGGCTGGAACCAGTTCCTGGTAGGCGATGGCGGCAACGGCAAAATTACACTGAGCAACCAGGGCAAGTTTGTTTCTTCCGAAAACGGCGAACAATCCATAACCTGCAACCGCACAGCTGCACAGGACTGGGAAAAGTTTGACTGGATTGTGAATGCAGACGGCACTATTTCCCTGCGCGGCAATAACGGGCTGTATGTTTCCTCCGAGAACGGCGCCCTGGCCATGACCTGCAACCGTACTACCATTGGCGGCTGGGAAGCCTTTAACTATGGCGTGGCAGGCGCTGCTGCCAGAACCGCTATTGCAGCAACTACCGCAATGCCTGATGCAACAGCCGCTGGCAAAACCGGCGGCGCGCTCGTATACCCAAACCCGGTAGTAAAGGGCAGCGCCTTTATGGTAAAGGTGAAAGAATATGATGCCAGCCATCCTGTACAGGTGCAGCTGATAGATGTGAACAAACGCGTTGTATCTTATCAAAAAACCAATGCGGGCACGCTCACTATCCCTACAGGCAATGTGCCCGGCGGGTTATATATCATCACTATCACCAACGGTAAAAAAACCTATACCCAAAAGGTCATCATCCAATAAAAAAGCATACACCAGCGAACATGGGCCGGGCAATAATGCCCGGCCTTTTCTATGCAGCTGCCTGCATGGATATTTGAGCCGGAAGCGCTAATTTCACATCAATACCCGGCCTATTGTGAAAACATTTGCATTACCCATATCCCTTTTTTACATCCTATGCCTGCTGCTGCCCGGTTTATCCGTTAAGGCCCAGGCGCCCCGCTACGTTATTTCCTTTACCGATAAAAACAACACGCCCTACCGGCTGGATGCCCCTGCAGCCTACCTCTCTGCCCGCGCCATAGCGCGGCGTACCCGCCAGCACCTGGCTATTGACAGCACCGACCTTCCGGTAAACCCTGCTTATACCGACAGCCTGCGGCTGGCCGGTAATGTACAGGTACTGTACACCTTACGCTGGTTCAACCAGGCCGTTATACAAACCAGCGATGCAGCCGCCCTGCAAAAAATACAACAGCTGCCGTTTGTAAAAACGCTGGTAAAAGGTGCGGGCAGGCTGGCAGCACCAGGCGGGCAACGGCAACGCGACCACCTTACCACCTCCCCTGCCCGCAGCGCTGGCACTGCAGATGTTGATTACGGTAACGCTTATACGCAAGTACATTTGCACGCCGGAGAATACCTGCATAATAAAAACCTGAAAGGTATTGGCATGCTGATAGCGGTGCTGGACGGCGGTTTCCCTTCTGTAAACAATAACCGGGCCTTTGCCTGGCTGCGCAGCAATAACAAAATTGCCTACACACGCAATTTAACCAACAGCACAGCAGCAGTGTATGATTTTGACGATCATGGCACCCACTGCCTGTCAGTACTGGCGGCCAACCTGCCCGGTGAGCTGATGGGCACTGCCCCCGAAGCCGCCTATGTGCTGCTGCGCACAGAAGAAGCAGGCGCCGAGCAGCCGGTAGAAGAAAGTAACTGGGCTGCCGGCGTAGAGCTGGCAGATAGCCTGGGGGTAGATGTAATATCTTCTTCCCTTGGCTATAACACTTTTGATGACCCGGCATATAACCACACCTATGCGCAGCTGAACGGGCATAGCCTGGCCATTACGCAGGCTGCGGCACTGGCGGTACGCAAAGGCATGATTGTAGTAACTGCTGCGGGCAATGAAGGAACCACTGCCTGGAAATACCTGCTGGCCCCTGCTGATGCAGACAGCGTGCTAACCGTGGGCGCAGTATCAAGCCAGGGGCAGGTGGCCAATTTCAGCAGCTATGGCCCTACGGCAGACGGGCGCATTAAACCGGATGTAGCCGGCATGGGCGTAAACACGGCTTTAATAAATACCGATGGTACGGTAACCGGCGGCAACGGCACCTCTTATGCCTGCCCGGTAATAGCCGGACTGGTTGCCTGCTTATGGCAGGCCTTTCCGCAACGCACCAATATGGAAATTGTACAGGCGGTAAAAGCATCGGCCAGCCAGTACGCAGCGCCGGATAACCGCATGGGCTATGGCATTCCGAACTTTCATGCCGCGTATGATACATTGCTGAGAAGTGAGGCGGGAGATACTGCCTTTATCCGCCAACAGCTGGCCAACCGCCTGCTGAAAGTGTTTCCCAATCCTTTTACCAACCAACTGCAGGTATACTATCAGTCTGCCGGCACACAACAGCCCGTGTACCTGCAGCTGATCGACGCCGGTGGCCGGATTACCCGGTTATGGCAGCTGCCGGCTGTAAGCAGCTATGGCTACTTTACCACGCAAACAGGGCTGGAGGCATTACCTAAAGGCATTTATTATTTAAGATGGGTACAGGGAACAAAAAAAGAAGTAGTTAAAATGATAAAGCTGTAACTGCACATCTATTTCACCATCCTCACCGCAAACATGGTATCTGCACCGTTGTTATAACCGGCAATAATGCCGCCCTCCCGGCGTTGGAGGCCGTTATGCCCGCAAATATGCTCCACTACCATTTCATTTTCCTGCTTAAAGGCCGAGCAGGTAATATACACCAGCGTACCGCCGCGTTTTAAGAGCGGTATAACATTATCGGCTATACGTTTTTGTACGCTGCTGAAAGCAGTGATCTTTTCCGGGTCAAAAAAATACAGGTGCTCCGGGCTGCGGCCCCAGGTACCGGAGCCGGTGCAGGGCGCATCCAGTATAATACCGTCAAAAGAGCCGGGGGCAAGGCTGGATGCAGGCACGGGCTGGGTAAGGTCCAGCGCCTTGGTTTCATAATTTTTGATGCCCGCAGTTGCAAAACGCTCATGCAGGTTTTGCAGGATAGATACGCGCACATCGCTCACGGTAAGCGCTACCCTGGGCTCTTTATCCATCAGCAGCAGCGATTTACCACCGCTGGCGGCGCAGGCATCCCACCAGCGTTGCCCTGGTTCAGGCTGCAGCAGCATACCGGTTTGCTGGGAGGAAGCGTCCTGTATCTCGTACCAGTCCTTCTGTTGAATAACGGTTTCTATATTGGTGCCGTTGGGCAGCGCCAGCATATCATTGGCCAGCCATTCGCCGTTTATGCCGGCCTGCTGCAGCAGGGCGGTTATAGCTTCCTGCTTGTGCTTTCGCACGCGGATGAATAAACGGGGCTGCACAAAAAAAGAACGGGCAAAAGCAGCAGCATCAATGCCTTCAGACAGCTCATCCGTAAAAGGGAAAATATCAGCGGGGGCAGGCGCCTGGCCGTTAAGGGATATGGCAGCCAGCTTTTCCGGCAAAGGCAACGCCGCCTTTTCATTCCACTCGGGCTTTAGCAGGGCCAGTATTTCATTTGCCTGTGTTTCACATAAAAAAAGACCCAGCAAAAGACGGTCGCGCGCCGGCATTTCATTTTTCCACAAATGCCCCAGGCGGTAAAAAGCATAGGCCAGCTGTGATACCCACCGCCGGTCGCGGCTGCCCATTTGCGGATGCTGTTTAAAAAACTGTTTCAGGAAATGGTGCAATGGCAGACTGCCATCATATGTAGTCACAATTCGTTCAGCAGATAGCAAATAATTTTCCCAGCGGGTCATAGAACAAAGAAAAGTAAAAAAGCAAAAAGCAAAAATTAAGTTTTGACTTTTAATTTTTGCTTTTTGCTTTTTAATTTATCTGAGTGCTTACAGCTTCAGCAACGCCTTTACCGGATCTCTGCCGAACAGCAGCTGTTCAGGGTTTTCCAGCATTTCTTTTACCCTCACCAGGAAGCTTACAGACTCGCGGCCGTCAATAATGCGGTGGTCATAGCTCAGGGCCACATACATCATGGGACGTATTACTACCTGGCCGTTCACTGCCATGGGGCGCTCCTGTATTTTGTGCATACCCAGGATGGCGGATTGCGGGATGTTAATGATAGGGGTGCTCATTAAGGAGCCAAACACACCGCCGTTGGTAATGGTAAAGGTACCGCCGGTCATCTCTTCCATGGTGAGCTTGTTATCACGGGCTTTGGTGGCCAGCTCTACCACTTTTTTCTCTATTTCTGCCATGCCCAGGCTTTCTGCATTGCGTATTACCGGCACAACCAGCCCTTTAGGGGCAGATACGGCAATAGATATATCGCAGTAGTCATGGTACACCAGTTCCTCACCGTCAATGTAGGCATTTACAGACGGGAACTCCTGCAGGGCAAAGCAGCAGGCTTTGGTAAAGAAGCTCATGAAGCCAAGGTTTACTTCATGCGTTTTCTTGAACACCTCTTTATACTGCGCACGTATTTCCATGATGCGGCTCATGTCCACTTCGTTAAAAGTGGTGAGCATGGCGGTCGTGTTTTTGGCTTCTACCAGGCGGCGCGATACGGTTTTACGCAGGTTGCTCATTTTCTCCCTGCGATCTGTACGGCTAAACAGCTCCTTGCCTATTGCCACGCCCGGGTTTTGCAGGGCGGCATACACATCATCCTTCAATATTTTGCCATGAACGCCGCTGCCTTTAATGGAAGCAGGGTCCACGTGTTTATCTGCAATAACGGCGGCTGCCACCGGCGATGCTTTAACGTTGCCTGGTATAGTGGCCGGCGCCTGCTGCGCCTGTGGTGCGGCTTTGGGCGCTTCTGCCTTTGCCGCCGGTGCTGCAGCAGGAGCTGCCTTGCCGGCCGGGCGGGGCGCGTTGGTATCTATCTGGCAGGCAACATCGCCTATCTTCAGCACATCGCCTTCTTTAGCTATTGTTTTTAATATACCGCCTTCTTCTGCATTCAGCTCAAAGGTGGCTTTTTCAGATTCCATTTCGCACAACATCTCATCCCGCTCTACGTACTCACCATCTTTCTTCAGCCATTTTACCAGCGTAACTTCGCTTATAGACTCTCCCACGGTGGGCACTTTCATATCAATAGTTCCTTTGTTGGCCGGCGGAGGGCCTGCGGGCGCTTCCGGGGCAGGCGCCCCTTCTTTGGCGGCAGCGGCGGCTTCAGCGGCATTGGGCGCTACCGGCGCTACTGCACCGGCAGGGGGGGCGGCATCTGTATCAATAGTACAGGCCACAGCGCCAATATTCAGCGTAGCGCCTTCCGGGGCGGCTATTTTCAGCACACCTGCTTTCTCTGCATTCAGCTCAAAGGTGGCCTTTTCCGATTCCATCTCGCACAATACTTCATCCTGCTGCACATAATCCCCGTCTTTTTTCAACCACTTTGCAATTGTTACCTCGCTTATAGATTCTCCTACCGTAGGAACTTTGATTTCGACAACCATTATTTCAGTTTTCTGTTTGCAAAATTATTCTGTTTACGATCCACGATTTAAATATTAAACGCCGTGTCAATGATCTCCTGCTGCTCGCGGGTATGCACTTTCGCATAACCGGTAGCAGTGGCGGCGCTGGGGTTACGGCTAATAACGCCGTAATTCAGCTGCTTCAGGTTCATTTGCAGGTAAGCGGCCGCGCCCATATTCAGGGGCTCTTCCTGCACCCAGAACCAGGTGGCGCCTTTGTACTTCTGGTTAATAGCCTCCAGCTGCGCTACCGGCAGGGGGTACAACTGTTCCAGGCGTATAATGGCTACATCCTTACGGCCATCTTTCACCTGCTTTTCGCTCAGGTCAAAATAGATCTTGCCGGAGCAGAACAGTACTTTCTTTACCTGTGCTGCGTCTTCAACAAACGGATCATCCAGCACCTCTTTAAAGCCGCCGCTGGTAAATTCGGCCATTGTTGAATAAGCTCCCTGGTGACGCAGGTTGGCTTTGGGCGAAAAGTTCACCAGGGGTTTGCGGAAGGGCCAGGTAAGCTGGCGGCGCAGCCCATGGAAAAAGTTGGCCGCAGTGGTAATATTGGTAACGACAATATTATATTCTGCGCAGGACTGTAAAAAGCGCTCGGGGCGGGCATTGGAGTGGTCGGGGCCACCGCCTTCATACCCGTGTGGCAGCAGCAGCACCAGGCCGTTCATGGTGGTCCACTTTTGCTCTGCGCTGGTCAGGTACTGGTCTATTACCGTTTGAGCGCCGTTCACGAAATCGCCGTACTGGGCTTCCCACAATACCAGGGTATTGGGGTTGGCCAGGGCATAGCCATATTCAAAACCCATTACCGCAAACTCACTCAGCAGCGAGTTGTAAATGCGGAACTGGCCCTGCTTTTCCTGCAGGTGGGCCAGGCGGTTATAGGTGGCATTGGTATTTTCATCAAACAAAATGGCGTGGCGGTGGGAGAAGGTGCCGCGCTGCACATCTTCCCCGCTCATGCGTACGTCCTTCCCTTCTACCAGCAGGCTGGCGTAGGCCAGCAGCTCGCCGGTAGCCCAGTCTACCTTGCCTTCTGTTTGATATAGCTTAATCTTGTCTTTCAGCAGCTTTTCCACCTTGCGCAGGGGCACAAAATCCTTGGGCCATTGCATCAGGTTATTGAACAGGCGGGTAAAGTCTTCTTCCTTAATGGCTGTTACGGGCGACTGCTCAAAATCCTGCGGGGTGGCTTTGCGTAAGGCCGCCCACCATTGCTCGGGCTTCTGGTAGCTGTAAGGCAGCGGGTGCTGCTTTACCTCATCCAGCCGCTCCTGCAGCTCTGCCCAGAATTTCTTTTCCATATCCTTGGCCATGTTCTGCGCATCAGATTCACCGTTCTGCAGCAGGTACTGTGTGTACACCTGGCGCGGGTCGGGATGTTTGTCGATGAGGGCATACAGGCTGGGCTGGGTAAACTTGGGCTCATCGCCTTCGTTATGGCCGTGCCGGCGGTAGCAAAGCAGGTCAATGAAAATATCGGAGTTAAACTCCTGCCGGTAACGAACGGCTATTTCAGAAACTTTTACCACGGCTTCTGCATCATCTCCGTTCACATGAAATACCGGCGCCTGCACAATAGCAGCTACGCTGGTGCAGTAATCGGAAGAGCGGGCATCGTCAAAATCAGTGGTAAAACCTATCTGGTTATTGATCACAAAATGCATGGTACCGCCAGTGTAATAGCCTTTCAGCTTGCTCATCTGCACCAGCTCGTACACTACGCCCTGGCCTGCTACGGCGGCGTCGCCATGTATCAGTATCGGTAATATTTTGTCATAGTCGCTGCCATAAATAACATCGGCCTTGCTGCGTGCAAAGCCGGTTACCAACGGGTCTACCACTTCCAGGTGTGACGGGTTAGGCAGCAGCTGCAGATTTATTTGTTTACCGGAGGGCGTATCTACCATAGAGCGGAAACCCAGGTGGTATTTCACGTCGCCGCTGCCCATGGTAATATCCGGGGTGGCCAGTCCTTCAAACTCGGTGAATATCTGCTCATAGGTTTTGCCCAGGGTATTGGCCAGCACATTCAGGCGGCCGCGGTGCGCCATGCCTATTACAGCTTCCTGTACGCCCAGCTCGGACGCCGTGTTGATCATGGCATCCAGCGCGGTAATGGTGTTTTCGCCACCTTCCAGTGAAAAGCGCTTCTGGCCTATGTATTTTTTATGGAGGAAGTTTTCAAAAATAACGCCCTGGTTCAGCTTAAGCAGGATGTGCTTTTTCTTTTCCAGGGAAAAGGGCTGGTGCAGGGTGTTTTCCATTTCCTGCTGCAGCCATTCTATTTTTTTAGCATCGTTGATATAGGTAAATTCCAGTCCTACAGGGCCGGCATATACTTTTTTCAGCCGGTTTACAATATTTTCCAGGGAGGTTTTGCCCAGCCCTATTACCTGGCCGGCAAAAAACTCGGTTTTCAGATCGGCATCGGTGAGCCCGTAAAAAGAAATATCCAGGTTAGCCTGGCGGTTCTTTCTTTCCCGGATGGGATTGGTTTTAGAGATCAGGTGGCCTTTTTTACGGTAGGCCTGTATCAGCCTGTATACATTCAGCTCTTTGGTGAGCTGGTCGCCGGACACCGGCAACGCACTACTTCCTGCCGCCACTGGTGCACCTGCTGCTTTACCATTTTGCGTGGATACTGCAAAGTCAAATCCCTCAAAAAATTTCGCCCATTCAGGATCAACGGATTGAGGATCTTTGCGGTAATCCTGGTATAATGATTCAATGTAAGCAGGGTGAGAGTTAGTGACAAATGAGAAGTCCTTCATTTACAACGAGTTTTGCTTGGTCTTCGGTTCAAATTACTTGTTCTGTCGGAATTTGATACCCATTGATAATATTGGATTGCAAATATCGCTTGTTTTTTGTTAAACCGGTAGTAAAATAATGAATAAATATGCGGATAAAGTAGTACATAAACCGGCTGGGGAGATGGTTACAAACACATGTATTCGTAGATTTGTGCCCGGAATAACCGGTACATTAATTTTTTGTTTTGCAAAAAGAATATCCGTACCTTTGCCCTCCTGAAACTGAAAATTGAAAAATGGCAAACCATAAAGCAACGAAAAAAGACGTACGTCAGAGCAGAAAGCGTAATGAGCGTAACCGTTACTACGGTAAAACTACCCGTAATGCCATCCGTGATTTGAAAGCGCTGACCGATAAGGCAGCAGCTGAGAAAGACCTGTCATCTGTTGTCGCAATGATTGACAAGCTGGCTAAACGTAACGTTATCCACAAGAACAAGGCTTCTAACCTGAAAAGCAAACTGGCTAAAAAGGTGAACACCCTGGCTTAATCACAGGCTATCAACTTATTTCATATACACAGCTCTTCCTGTTAAAGCAGGAAGGGCTTTTTGTTTTTGCTATTGTTTGCAGGCCGCCAGCCCGCTTTACCTGTCGGCGCTTTTATGTGCCTGTACTTTTATCAGCAACCATATTGAGCGATAACAGGCCCTGCATGCTTTCAACATCACAGGTACATATTGCCCTTCCCGTACATTACGGCACAGCAGCATCTCTCACCGTACCGGGCTTCATTCATGGCAGATACTGCACTCCTTTTCCTCTCCAACACTATGAAATAAATGATTATTTTAACTTCCCTGAAATCTAAATCCGACCGATGAGAAAACTCCTGATTGTTGCCGCCTGCAGCTGGCTGCTGTATTTGCCTTCCGTTGCCCAGGACCTGGCCACCCGTTTTGAGCGCACCCAGGGCCGCGAAACCGCTACCTACAATGAATGTATTGATTATTACCGCCGGCTGGACCAGCGCTTTCCGCAAATAAAGCTGCTGGCAATGGGGCCTACAGATGCCGGCTACCCCCTGCACCTGGCTGTTTTCTCCAACCAGGGCGTTTTTGATTTTAAACAGCTGCACCGGCAAAACAAGCGCATTATCCTTATTAACAACGGCATACACCCCGGCGAACCGGATGGTATAGATGCCAGCATGATGCTGCTGCGCGACCTTGCCCAGGGCAAAAAACACCTGCCGGATAATGTGGTGCTGGCCGTAATACCTGTATATAATATAGGCGGCGCCCTGAACCGCAGCCCCAATTACCGGGTAGACCAGAACGGGCCCGATGCATTTGGCTCGCGCGGCAATGGCCAGAACCTGGACCTGAACCGCGATTTCATTAAAACAGATTCTAAAAATGCCCGCTCTTTCCAGCAGATTTACCAGCTTACTGATCCCGATGTATTTGTTGACAACCATGTAAGCAATGGCGCAGACTACCAGCATGTAATGACACTGCTATGCACCCAGCATAATGAATTGGGCGGCGTAATGGGCGATTACCTGAACAAGGAGTTTGAGCCCGGCCTGTATAAATTAATGAAAGCGCGCGGCTACGACCTGGTGCCTTATGTAAACCATTTCGGGGAAACGCCCGACAGCGGCTGGACGGAGTATACCGACGGTCCCCGCTACTCCAGCGGCTACACTACCCTGTTCCATACCTTTGGCTTTGTACCGGAAACGCATATGTTAAAGCCCTACCCGCAACGGGTAAAGGCTACCTATGCGCTCATGGAATGTTTTATACAGTTTGTGAGTGAGCATAGCGCCACTATTAAAGCGCTGCGCGACCAAACCAAAGCAGCCGTAAAAACACAAACCCGCTTTCCGCTGGAGTGGACAACAGACATGAGCCGCCACAGCACCATCACCTTTAAAGGTTACAAAGCCGGGCATAAGCCCAGTGAAATTTCAGGGCTGCCCCGCCTGTATTACGACCGCAGCCAGCCTTACGAGCGGCAGATACCTTTTTACAACTTTGCGGAGCCGGGCAACTTTGTGCAAAAACCCGCTGCCTATATTATCCCGCAGGGCTGGTGGCCTGTTATTGACCGGTTAAAGCATACCAGCGTAATCATGCGCCGCCTGCCCGCCGATACTACCCTTACCGTTGAAGTGTACCACATTACTAGCTATAAAACAGCTACGCGGCCCTTTGAAAAACATTACCTGCACAGCCAGGTGAAAGTGGCTGCCACCCAGGAAAAAATGACTTTCCGTAAAGGCGATTATTACATACCCATGAACCAGAACGCCAACCGCTACCTGGTAGAAACGCTGGAGCCCATGGGCGGCGACTCTTTTTTTGCCTGGAACTTTTTTGATGCTATCCTGACGCCGAAAGAAGGCTATTCGGCCTATGCATTTGAAGATACCGCAGCGGAATATTTACGCCGGCACCCCGAGCTAAAGGCGGAGCTGGAAAAACGGAGAAGCACTGATACTGCCTTTGCGCATAACGCGCATGCGCAGCTGGATTTTGTGTACGAGCATTCGCAATATGCTGAACCAGGGTATATGCGGTACCCGGTATACCGCGTGCTGTAAGCACGACCGCTGCTACCTGCGCACGGTTAGCAGGGGTTACACCTTATGCCCGCTCCAGCAATATAAAGGCGTGCTGCTCGCCAAAGAAATGATTGTAGATTAAGATGCGCTGCATAGTGGCCGGCAGGCGCTGTACCATGGGAAACCATTGTTGCGGCGCCTGCTGCGCTTTTATTAGCTGCGCACCTAACCACAGCGCAAAAGCGCCGGCGGTTTCATACTCGCCGCACAAATGCTTAAAAGGCAGCTGGCAGGTGCCGGGAAAAGCAAGACTTACCTGCTGGTAGAAATGCTCGAAATTACTGTCGCCGTTACGGCCGGTAATAACCAGGTCTATATCTTTTGCAGACAGCTCCTTTTCCTCCATGAATGCGGAAAGCCCGGCTGTAAGCGCCTCCAGTGTAGGCTTGTATAACATGCGCAGGCCTGCCACCCGGGCATAGCTTTGCGCCGAAGGCGCTGCTGTAAGGGTAAAGAATACGGCTCCTTCGCCGCAAATGGTACCCGGGGAAAGATGGTTGTACAGCTCCGCGCTGTTCACCATTTCCTTTTTCCAATATCCAAGATGGGATTTGATGTAATAGTGCTCGTCGGATATTTCATCAAAAGCGCCGGTAAGCGTATGGGAAGCGCCTTCCTGCAACTGCAGCATGCTGTCGAGCAAAGCGCTCTCAAAAGAAAAACCGCGGTGCACAAAGGTATTGTTATAGCTGGTGATCTGCTGCTGTACGGCTATCATGCCGTTTACCGCGTTGTAGGTTGACTGTATGAAGGGGGTGGGGTTCAGCGCACGCTCCTCATACTGGCGTATATCTTTTATAAAGCGCTCCGTGTCCTGCAGGCTGCCTTTGCCCGTGCCGGTAATAATAGCGCCGGGGGCCCCCAGCCCGCTGTGCTGCATACATTGCATGGCGGCGGTTAATCCCATTTTTAACAGGCGGCTGATACGCCGCAGGCTGTTGGCGGGAATAAAGGCTTTATAATCCGGTGCTGTAATGGCAAACAGGTTGGCGTCCGTGGTTTGCAGCGGCCGGGAAAAAATATCTCCGTCAAACGTATGCTGTGGCGAAATAGCCGCCATTGCTTGTATGTAACAACTACCGTTCATATTTGCTGATCACCAGGGAGGCATTGTTGCCGCCAAAGCCAAATGAGTTTGAAATTACGGTTTCTACCGGCGCCTCCAGCAGCCGGGTTTCCGGCGTAATGGACAGCTCCTCCATTTGCTCCGTAAAATTAAGATTGGGAAATATTACCTGGTGCTGTATGGCCAGCACTGCATAAATAGCTTCAATAGCGCCGGCTGCCGCCAGGGTATGGCCTGTAAAAGGCTTGGTAGAGCTGAAAGGCGGCACCTGCGCGCCAAACAGGCGTTCCAGGGCCTTGCCTTCAGAGATGTCGTTATTCAGGGTGGCGGTGCCGTGCACATTCACATACTGCACTTCGCCGGTGCTTCTGCCGCTCATGGCCAAAGCTGTTTTCATGGCAGTGTAGGCCCCATCGCCTTCCGGTGAAGGCGCGGTGGGATGAAATGCTTCGTTGGTGTTGCAATATCCCGTTAGCTCGGCCAGTATACGGCTGTTGTTTTCCCTTGCCAGGCTTTCGCTTTCCAGCACCAGGTAGGCGGCGCCTTCTCCCAGGTTCAGTCCGTTGCGCTGCTGGTCAAACGGGCGGCAGGGCCGCTTATCCACATTCTTGAGGGAGTTAAAGCCGTTCAGGGTAAAGCGGGTAAGCGCTTCGGTACCGCCGCAAACCACGCGGCGTAACAGCCCCTGCTTAACCAGGCGGGCGCCGTACATTAATGCATTGGCGGAGGAAGAACAGGCCGTGCTGATGGTGGTAATATATGCTGAAAACCCTACTTTGTCGGCTATACGCTGTGTGCAATCCGCGCAATCCAGCGTATCTACATATTGAAGAAAGTCGCCTTTTTTTTCGCGGTCTATAATATCAAAATAAACTTTTTCGGTATCGCACATACCGCCTACGGTAGATGCATTGATAAACCCTGCCGGCTCCTGCTGCAGGTCCCTGATACCGGCCTGCTGCAAGGCCTCCTGCATAGCCAGCAAACCTAAGAGCGTAGTGCGGGTGTATGCCGGGCCGGCGATGATACCGGCCATTTCGCTCAGCGCCGCTGTGCTGTGCTTTACCGCTGCTACCGGCAATATGTCTTTGTAAATGGTATCAATATAGCTGGTAAATCCCAGGCCGCTTTGCTGTTGCTGCAGGCTGCTGAAATTGGCTGCTACCGTATCACCAATGGCGGTGATCATTCCCATACCTGTTATAAACACACGTTCCGCCATGCTACCGTATACCCGCGTTAAGCCGGTTGTTTGGATTGGATAAATTCAGCCATGGACTGCACAGACTGTAATATTTTCCGGCCTTCGCGCGGATCTTCCACCTTTATCTGGTAATGCCTTTCCAGCAGCACCATCAGCTCAAGAGAGTCAATACTGTCCAGCCCCAACCCTTCTCCGAATAAAGGCGCATTATCGTCAATATCCTCAGGTTTAATATCCTGCAGGTTCAATGCTTCTATGATCTGTACCTTTAATTTCTGTTTTAAATCTTCCATAGTAGTTGTTGTAGGTATATCCCAATATCAGACCAATTTTGCACCGGGACAACGGTAAAAATACAGTTTTACAATTGATTAGAAAATAAATACATGCCTGTGCCGGTTTTCAGCTGATCCTTCCTTTTTCTACCCGGGCGGCGATGTATAACATTATCAAACACAACGCCAGCAGTTTGCCTGCATTGCCTATCACCTGCGGAAAACCGCCGTTGCGCAGGTACAGGTCATTAATAGCTTCCAGGCCCCAGTTCAGCGGCGTTAAACGGCCAATGAACTGCATGGCGGGCGGCATTACTTCCAACGGCACCCATATGCCGCCAATGGCCGACAGGATCACAATGGAAATAGCGCCAAAGTTCAATGCCTGGTTAGGCGTTTTAAATAACGTACCAACCAATATGCCATATGCCGTTGCCGCCAGCGAAATACAAAGCACTATTACAAATGCGGGTAAATAGCTGTGGCCAAGCACCAGGCGTGGCAAATGCAGCAAAGGCATTAAGTAAATGCCCACCAGCGTCATAAGGTAAAACTGCACCACGCATATGCTTACAAAAAACAGCATTTTGCCTGCCAGCAGGGCCAGGTAAGAGCCGGGTATGAGCCGTATGCGCAGCAGGCTGCCATCTTCCCGCTCCCGTATCATGTTACCGGCAATAGGTATTACAATAAAGAACATGGCAAATATGCTCCATGCCGGCACATTATGCTGCACGGAGTTATACACTGTATTTACCTGCCTGGCGGGCCCGGTCACCTGCTCCTGCAGGCCTATGGCTTTTAATTGTATGGCAAAGGTATCGGCGGCATCCGCCTCCCTGCTGCGCAGCTTCAGCTTAATACGTTCCAGCAGCAGGTTTGTTTCCACTTGCGTTAAAAAGTTGTCCAGGGCCTGGTGAATGGCGCTTTTAAACGCTTTTTTTGCCGCAGGATCAAAATAAATGATTACGTTCAGCGAGTCATTATGCTTTTTTACCGGCTGCACGGCCGGCAGGCCCATGCGTTTGGAAAGGTCATTTACAATATGGTTAGCATTACTAACAATAGCGGCTGTAGCGCCGTGGGGTATAACAATACATATTTTATAATCGCCGTTGTTCACCAGGCGTTTTGCATCTTCAGCGGTAACAGGCTTACCATCCAGGGAGTCAACAAGCGTAAACTGCCCGCTGTGTTCCAGGCCGGCTTTAATGTAGCGGGCCAGGCGCCCGTGGTCGTTATCTACTGTTAGTATGTCGAACTTCAGCTCCTGGTAATCGCGGAACGGGGCGTCTTCGATGAGCGCCATCACGGTAATCAGCACCAGCGGCATTAAAAACAGCAGCGCCAGTCCTGCCCGGTCCCTTATCAGCAACAGCCATTCTTTCCGTATGGTAGCCAGTAATCTCAGCATAGTGTATTTAATCTCTTACCGCCAGCCCGGTGTGGTGCAGAAAAACTTCTTCCAGGTTGCGGCATTCCGGGTGCTGCTGTACCAGCTGTGAAGGCTGCCCCTGCAGCACCAGCCGGCCCTGGTCAATAATTGCTACTTCATCGCACAGGCTTTGCGCTTCCTCCAACAGGTGCGAGGTGTATAAAATGCTTACGCCCTGCTGCCGGTTGTACTCCTTCAAAAACTGCAGTATCATGTTGCGCGACTGTACATCCACACCGGCCGTAGGCTCGTCCAGTATCAGCAGCTTCGGGTTGTGCAGGAGGGCGGCAATAATATTGGTACGGCGTTTCATACCGCCGGAGAATTTATATACTTCCTTTTTACCTGCGCTTTCCAGCCCGAAGCGCTGCAGGTAGGTTGCAATGCTGGCGTACAGCGGCTTGCCTTTTAAACCATACAGGTTGCCAAAATAAACCAAGTTTTCCCAGGCGCTCAGCTGCGGAAATAAAGCTATCTGCTGCGGCACAATGCCAATAAGCTTTTTAATGGCCTCCCGGTGATGAGCATCCTGGTGCAGGTCAAACAGCCGCACATCACCGCTGTCTGCCTTTACCAACCCGCAAAGGATAGAGATGGTAGTAGTTTTGCCGGCGCCGTTAGGCCCCAGCAAACCTGCTATCCTGCCCTGCGGAAAGCTGAACGAAAGCCCGCTTAACGAAGGCTCCAGCGCGCCGCGGTAGGTTTTATGTAAATTTTGAACACTAACCATATGTTGAGATGTGCGGATGTGCAGATATGCAAATGTGCAGATGTTGATCTAAGCGGATTTTTCATCTGCATAGCTGCACATTTGCATACCTGCACATCTAATTTACAGTTTTACTTTAGCCAGTTGCCGGAAGAATACTTCTTCTGCAGCGGCGCATTGCAGCAGCATTTCGCTCAACTCTGCATAAGACACATTATCCGCCGCACGGCTTTTACAAACACGGCCGGCATTAAAGGCAAAGTTGCGCCAAAGGTCGCCAATGCCGGTAAGCTCTTTGGATAGCCTGGCCAGCTCCGGCTGGTGCAGCAGCTCAGCCGCTTCCTGTAAAAAGGCGGCATACATAAAACGGAAGCCGGCCCCGCCGGTGCCTATTTCTTCCTGCATACGTATAATATTGCCCAGGTACAGCGTGGCTTTGCGGTCGCCCACCCTTTCGGGGTAATACTTTAACCGTTTGGCCAGGAAACGCATACCTTTTACGCCGAACATGGGCACCGGTATCTTTAACATATAATGGCACGCCTGCTCAATACCCTGGCGCACCGGCTTATGAAAGCTAACATCAGACGGTACCTGCACGGGGTAGTACATTTTACCCCTGGGCTCGGGAAAGCCCTTTGCAAAACGCGCTTCGGCCAGGCTTTTGGGATCTATTTCCGTTACAGTGTCCATAATAGGATCGCTTACCTGGTAGTTATTGCCGTTTTTGCCATAGATCACCAGGTTATGCGCGTTAAAATGAAAGCGGTAAGCCGGCGGAAAATAAGGCAGGTAGTATACGCTTGACAGCACGCCCACGGGAATACCCCGGCTTATCACACGGTCCAGCTCCTGCTGCGCCTTTTCGGGGCTGGAAAATTTCTGCGACTGCATTTTTACTCCCAGGCGGCTGCATACCCGCTGAAAAATGGCGCCCGGCCATATGCGGTAGGTGGTGCCGGGTACGCCGTTCACCTTTACAAAAGGCAGATGGCCAAAGAAAATGCCGGCGCCGATGCCAAAAGCCATCGGTTCACTGATGGATAGGCCGTAATGCCGGAACAGGTTAGATATGACCCCACTCTCACAATGTGCCGTTTGCACGTGGTTAAATTGAATTTGGCTCATGATGTCTGTATTGTGCACGGTCCGCAAACCAACGTCAAACCGCCGTGGCTTGCAGACCGTGTACTATGGGCAATAACTATTTTATATGTTGTAATTCCTGCACCGTGATCTTAAAGGCGGCAGCATACCGCTGCAGCATAGTGGCGCCAAGCTTTTTAAATACCCGGGGCTTCAGATGGCGTTTTACCTGCCACTGGAATTTGCCTACATAGCTGGCCAGCAGCGGCAGGTCCATCAGGTTTTTCTCCATATAATAGGCAATAGGACTTATTTCACCGGCCAGCGCGCGGGCACGGGCATTTTCTACCCTGGCGTACACCTCTTCCCAGGCCTGGGCCATGGCTACATTTTCCGGTTCCCAACCTACGCTGGACACCGGGGTGTATTCACCCGCATCGTTTACGGCATAAAACAATTGTTTAAAAGTGCCTTCATGCAGGTTATCGCCATCCTGCGGAACTTCGTGCTGTTTCATGAAAGAACAGTTTAAAAGGAGCAGGCTTTTGCCTTATACCACTGTCAGGTGCGCATATGCGTAGGAGAAACGCGCGCTCTCCGGCACCATCATCACAATTTGCTGGCCCTTTTTCAGCATGCCGGTGTTCATCAGCTCTTCCAGCATAAAGTAAGGAGAGGCAGTGCCTACGTTACCCACGCGGGTAAGGTTGGTGAACCACTTTTCCTGCGGAATGGGCACGCCCAAACGGGTGATCTCTTCATCTATCCTGAAGCGGAAATATTCAGATGAAAGGTGTGGCAGAAAATAATCTACTCCGTTCTCTATATCAATATTGTAGCGTTCTACCAGCTCTTTCCACATTTTTGCACCGGAAGGTACAATGTTCTTGCCCAGCAGGCGGGTGTCCTGTTTAAAGGAAAATACGCTGTGCTGCGCCCATTCCTCCGGCGTCATATCTATCCATCCTTTGGTGCTGCCGTCGTTGTTTTTGATAGCGCCGGCATACATACAGGTTTCCAGCTCATGGGCATAAGAGGCAATCTCTACCCAGTCTACCCGCAGGGAAAGGCCGTTCTCATTGGGCTTGTCCTGGAACAGGGCGGCGCTGGCGCCGTCTGACAGCATCCAGCGCAGAAAATCCTTTTCAAAAGCAATGATCGGGTTTTCACTCAGCTGTTTCAGGTTCTCGGTTTCCGGCTCAAATTTTTTGGCCAGCATCCAGGCTGAAAATTTTTCAGACCCGGTGCTTACCCCGTTGCTGGTATTACCGCATTTTACCGACATGTAAGCGTATTTAAAGGCCTGCATGCCTGCGGCGCACGCGCCGGTGGCGGCAATCAGCTCTACGGGCTGGCATTTGAGCAGCCCGTGCACCATGGCGGCATGGTTAGGCAGCAGCTGGTCAGGAGATGTAGTACCACAGGCCAGCAGCTGCATACGGCTAATCGGGAATTTATCGTCAAACAGCGCCTGTACGGCAGCTGCCGTCATTTCTGCATTCGTATGTGTACTGTTGCCGTTTTTATCTAAGGAATAATAACGTGTTTTAATCTTATTATTTCCCAAGATCATAGACCTGGCACGCGATGGCTTTCCATCAACCATACCCAGTATACTTTCCATTTCATCATTTCCAACAGGCTCGTTGGGTAAAAATTTGGATAGCCTAGTAATAAATACGTCCTTCATCTGAAAAAAAGCTCTTTTAAAATACCAGCCCGCCATGCGGGGCAACACATGGATTATCCCATAACCATGCCGTGTTGAGCGTGTAAATATAATTGTTCAACACAAAACTACATGACAATCTTCGTAAAATCTATTTTCCCGTACGCAGGCCAATGCCCTTGTAATATTCCACCGCTTCCAGCAGCTGGTTGCGTTTTACCAGTAAAGTAATCATTGAGGAGATTTTTGTGATGGGTGTTAGCACAAAAATGCCCAATAGCAGCAGCCCGCGGTACATGCTTACGCGCCCCTGCCGTTCCGGCGCGCCCGGTCCCCCTTTGGCGCTGATGAACTTTGACCAGTAGCGGAAAGCGCGGATGCCCCTGTCCTCCAGCACCACCAGGTTGGGTTTCAGGGTTACGGCCGCCTGCTGCAGCAGCTGCGGGTGCAGCTGTTCCCAGGCGCCCTGCGCCAATGCTTGTGCAACAGGGGCGGCAAAACGGTCGGCCGCCTGTATTTCTTTTTCCTGTACCCCGGCCGGTGGTAAAAACCGGGTTGCTTCTTTTTTGCCTTTGAACTGCCAGCGCAGCACTGTTATTACTGAAATAAGGTTGGATGAAGTATCTACCAGGGCAATATTCCCTACCAGCTGCGCGCCTATGCGGTGCAGGTGTGTTTTTACCCTTTCCTGTGCATTCAGCCACATGTTGCGTGCGCCTATGAGCGTAAGCACCTTTTTACCCTTCAGCAAACGGGCGGCGCCTTCACTTTGCAGGAAGGCCTCTGTGGGCTGTGAGGGAGAAAGGAACCAGGGCTGGTAGGCCAGTATTACCAGGTCGAAATGCGCATCCGGGTCCACCTTCAGCGGCTGTATGCCGCGGGGCCGGCCCAGCACCGTTTCCGGCATGGTGTCGTAGAACGTTTGCTTATCCCAGGGAAAAACGAACGGCTGCACCGGCACTATTTCTTCATACACAATATCTGCCTGCGCCTGCAACGGACCGGTAACCCGGTCAATAATACGTTTAAGCTGCCCGGTTTGGGTGTAGTATACAATCAGTATTTTTTGTTTGGCCATAGCTGGAATAAGGAGTTCAACTACAAACTGTAAACATACAAATAAAGTATCACAGTAGGAGATAATTTTTAATATATGTTACACTGGTATACTATCAGATGGGGTAATATGAATGGGGCTGCAAGCAAAAGAAAGGAGGGGCCAAACCTGCTTGTGCCTCAGCCAGGTACTGGAGTAACACGCAAGCGTTTACAACAGTACCCAGGCTAAAGGACTTGAAAAAGTTTGCTTATAATAACCGCGAAGGTGGTTAAAATCTGATAAAAGAAATGTTAAATCTATCTGAATAAAAAAGAAAGGATCATTTTCGTATACCCGCTTCCGTTAATGCTAACGTTTTACTACGGAGCCGGAACCCACTACCTTAGAGGATATTTGCGGGCTGCCTTTGTAGTACACGTTGCCGGAACCCGCTATTTTAGCATCCAGCTGCATGCTGGCATGTACATTGGCATTACCGCTGCCCGCGATATTAACATCCACATTTTCAGAAAGCAGGTCTTCCCCTTTAAAATTGCCGCTGCCGGCAATGCCTACTTCCAGGTCTTTGGTTTCGCCGGACAGGATCATATCGCCGCTGCCGGAAATACGGGCTTTTACATGCGGGGCATTCACCGGGCCTTTAACATCGCCGCTGCCGGAAACGCTTACGGACAGCTCGTTGCGGTTATTGATCTTATTCTCCAGGTATACATCGCCGCTGCCAGCCATGCTCACGTCGTTAATATCCGGTGTGGTCAGGTACACTTTTATTTCATGGTTGGTATTGATAGAGGTATTCCTGCGGGTGCGCACTATCAGCTCACCGCCGTTATTTTCCAGCTCCACCAGTGGAATAATATTGTCGTCGGCCTCAATTACAGCGGATTTTACAGGGCCCTGGGTGAGGTATACATTCATGCTACCTCTTACAGACAAGGTTTTGAACCCGCCAATGGCGCGTTCCTCTTTGGAAACATTGCCGCTGCCTTTTACGCGGTTCTGGCCTGTAACATCACAACTGGCTGTAAAAAAGGGGGCGGTAAACAGTAACAGCAAATACAGTTTAGATTTCATATAGGTAAATGTTTGCATGAAGATAGTAAACCAGCCCGAAAAACATATAGGAAGTTATCAATTGTTCATTAGGATTTGGCCGTTATCTTTGCACCACCATGACAGAAAAGATTCTTATTCTCGATTTTGGTTCCCAGTACACGCAGCTGATTGCACGCAGCATCCGGGAGCTGAATGTTTACTGTGAGATCAAACCTTGCTTACAGCCCATCCAGTGGGATCCTTCCATTAAAGGTATTATTTTATCCGGCAGCCCCTTTTCCGTGAACGATGCGGGCGCTCCCATAGTAGATATAGCCGCCATGGCCGCCAAAGTACCTGTGCTGGGGGTTTGCTACGGCGCACAAATGATGGCCAAGGTATTTGGTGGGGAAGTGGCCAAAAGCGCCATCCGGGAATATGGCCGCGCTTTCATGGAACATGATAATAAAGAAGAAACCTTATTATTCGATATATCCGGCAAAAGCCAGGTATGGATGAGCCATTCCGATACCATTGTGCGTATGCCCGAAGGATTTGAAATTATTGCGCGTACAGAAAACATACCGGTGGCCGCTTTTAAAAGCACTGCCGGCGACCGTTGCCCAATGCTGGGCCTGCAGTTTCACCCGGAGGTGACCCACTCCCTGGAAGGCAAGCTGCTGCTGCGCAATTTTGTGGTGCACATTTGCAAATGCAGCCAGGACTGGACCCCGGCCGCTTTTGTACAGGAAACCGTGGCCCGCATACAAGAGCAGGTAGGCAACAAAAGAGTGGTAATGGCCCTTAGCGGCGGGGTAGACAGCACCGTGGCCGCAGAGCTGATACACAAAGCCATCGGGCAAAATCTTTTCTGCGTATTTGTAGATAACGGCCTGCTGCGCAAAGATGAATTTGAAACCGTGCTGGAGTCTTATAAACACATGGGGCTGAATGTAAAGGGCGTAAATGCCCGTAACCTGTTCTACGGCGAGCTGAAAGGCGTAACAGACCCGGAAAAGAAACGCAAGATCATTGGCCGCCTGTTTATCGACGTGTTTCAGCAGGAAGCTACGCAACTGACCGATATTTCTTTCCTGGGCCAGGGCACCATTTACCCGGATGTGATTGAGTCCGTATCTGTAAACGGCCCTTCTGTTACCATTAAATCGCACCACAACGTAGGCGGGCTGCCGGAAAAAATGCATATGTCGCTGGTAGAGCCACTGCGTTTCCTGTTTAAGGATGAGGTACGCCGGGTAGGCCGCGAAATAGGCATCAGTGAGCTGTTCCTGGGCCGCCACCCATTCCCCGGGCCTGGCCTGGCCATTCGCATACTGGGGGAAATAACCCCGGAAAAAGTAGCCATGCTGCAGGAAGCAGACGCCATATATATAGAAGGCCTGCGCGAAGCAGGGCTATATGACAAGGTTTGGCAGGCCGGCACCATTTTGCTGCCTGTACAAAGCGTAGGCGTAATGGGCGACGAACGCACCTATGAATTTACCGTAGCCCTGCGCGCCGTTACCTCTACCGACGGTATGACCGCCGACTGGGCGCACCTGCCTTACGAATTCCTGGCAAAAATGTCGAACGATATTATTAACAGGGTAAAAGGTATCAACCGCGTTGTATACGATATTAGTTCAAAACCACCCGCTACGATTGAGTGGGAATAAAAAGTTGTAACCATTCCGCCACGGCAGGAATGATTTTTGCAATTCAACGAACGCTATGAGCCTATCTACCATTACCAAACAACTGTTAGCAGGTACCGCATTAGCCATTTTACTGTCGGCCTGTTCTTTGTTTAAGAAAAGTACAACCAGCGGCACGCCGGAAGTACCCATGACTCCTTCCAAACCAGCTACCACCAAAGAGGAAAAGCAAAAGGAAGAAGAAAAGGTGATAAAGGAAGGGAAAGCGCCATTCAATGTACCGGCCTTTGCCCGCGAAGTAAAACGATCTTCCTATAATATCGCTTTTTTTGCACCATTATACCTGGACTCCGCTTTTTCCGCTACCTGGGACCCATCCAGCCGTACCATGCCGCGCTATGTGCTGCCCGGCCTTGATTTCTATGAAGGCGCGCAGCTGGCGCTGGACACCCTGCGGCTGCAGGGGTATAACCTGAACGTAATTGTGTACGACAGCAAATCCCGCAATGTATCTACGCTGATCAGCAACCACACCATGGATGCGGCAGACCTGATCATTGGCTCCATCAGCAACCCCGAGCTGCGGGAGCTGAGCGACTTTGCCAGGAGCAAGCAGATAAACCTGGTATCAGGTACCTATCCCAATGACGGCGGTATCAGCGACAACCCTTTCCTGCTGATCACCAACAGCACGCTGAAAACACACTGCGAAGCCCTGCAGAACTATGTACAGGAAGCATTTGCCACCAAGAACATCCTGCTGCTGCACCGCAATACATCCATCGAGAACCGCATTGCCAGCGATATTACGGCTGCTTATGACAAAATGCAAAGCAGCAAAAAATCCCGCATCCGCGATGTGGTATGGAGTGATGCCACCACCGATGCACAGCTGTCGCAATACCTGCTGGTTGACCGGCCGAACATTTGCATTGTTACAGCGCTGGACGAGCAGGGCGCCAAAGCTATCCTGCAAAAGCTGAGCGTGCAGGCGCCCAACTACCCGCTGCATATTTTTGGTATGCCCACGTGGGATGTAATGAAGTTCAAAGAACCGGAGCTGCAAGGCCTGCAGGTATATTACTCCACCCCTTATTTCAATGACAAAACAGACGCATACAGCCGCTATATCACCGACTACTTTAAACGGGTGTACAAAGCGCGCCCGTCTGATATGGCATTTAAAGGCTTTGAGCTTACCTATTACTTTGTAAAGCTGTTAAATGATAAAGGCGTTTACTTTAATGCTGCCGTGAATGATACCAGCAAAAAAGTATTCACGCACTTTGACTATGAGCCTGTGTACCTGCAGGCAGGAGAAGAGCAGCCGGACTACTTTGAGAATAAAAACATTTACATTATACAAAAAGGCGATAGCGCAGATATTAAAATGAATGCAAGCCTTTAACCAGCTTTTAGCTATTGGCTTTTAGCCGTTAGCCAGTTGCCGGAAGTGACCAGGTCAGCTTCCGGCATTTTTTTTGAGCCCTGTCTTAAGCCAAAAGCTTAAAGCCCGATAGCATGCTCCCCGTTCTCCAGTTCACAGACAAAGGTATTTATTGCCCTGCCGGTGATTTTTACATAGATCCGTGGCAGCCCGTACCCCGTGCTGTGATTACCCATGCCCACTCCGACCATGCGCGCTGGGGCAGCCGGCATTACCTGTGCCACCTGGAAAGCGTGCCGCTGCTGCGGCTGCGTTTGGGTGCAGACATTAGTGTACAGGGCGTAGCCTATGGCGAAACCATTTATTATAACGGCGTACACGTGTCACTGCATCCTGCAGGCCATATTATAGGCAGCGCGCAGGTGCAGGTGCGGCAGGGCAATGAGGTGTGGGTGGTAAGCGGCGATTATAAACTGGAGAACGACGGTCTTTCCGGCCAGTTCGAGCCCCTGCCCTGCCAGGTGTTTATTACAGAAAGCACATTTGGCCTGCCCATTTACAACTGGCAGCCGCAGGCCATTATATTTGCCAACATACGCAAATGGATATATGAAAACCTGCAGGCCGGCAAAAGCAGCGTGTTGCTGGCTTACAGCCTGGGCAAGGCGCAACGGCTTTTATACCACCTGCGGGAGCTGGATGTACCGCTGCTGGCTCACGGCGCCATTGACGTGCCGCACCAGGTATTGCTGGCGCAGGGTTATCCCCTGCCGCCGGTACAGCGCATTACGCCGGACACGCCTAAAGCCGCGCTGAAGAACAGCGTGATCATAGCGCCGCCTTCTGCTGCCGGCAGCCCGTGGATGCGGCGGTTTAACCCATACGCGCTGGGCATTTGCAGCGGCTGGATGCAGGTGCGCGGCTCCATGCGCCGCCGTAATGCAGATGCAGGCTTTGCCCTGTCGGACCATGCAGACTGGCAGGGATTGTTACAGGCTGTAAAAGCCACGGGCGCAGAAAAAGTATTTACCACCCATGGCTTCAGCAGCGCCTTTGCCCGGTATTTACAGGAAAACGGCATTGCCGCAGCAGCTGTAAAAACCGAATTCGGGAGTGAGGATGAAGAAGCCCCGCCGGAAGGCGATACCGCCGCACAGGCAGCAGCGGCGGCAGATAATGGAACAACCCGCAACGAGCCGCCTGCAAACGAAAATGCAGCGGAATAAACTGTTTGCAGCCTGGTATCGCCTTACAGGCAGGCTAACATCAGGTAACAGCGGCGCCCGGCAATTTGCCGCCGGCAGTAATGTTCAACAATTGCCTTTGAAGGCCGCTCTCCCGGAAGCTGTTGTTAAAGCTTTCCGGGAATAGATGGTATAAGAAAGCGGATCATTATTATTATTAATAACAGCGCGCTATAAAATCATATGCAGCAATTCACCCAACTGGTAAAAATAGTGAGCAACAGCACCAAAACCAATGAGAAGCTGGAGGCGCTGCGTTATTATTTTACCCATGCCGATGCGCGTGACAAACCCTGGGTGCTGGCCCTTTTCAGCGGCAGGCGGCCCAAACGCACAGTGAACAGCACCCAGCTGAAACAATGGTGCCTGCAAAAAGCTGACATTCCGGAATGGCTGTTTGAAGAGTGCTATCATACCGTAGGCGACCTGGCGGAAACCATTGCGTTATTGTTGCCCGATAGCGGGCAGCAGCGCACTACCCATCCCCTGCACTACTGGCTGGAGCAGCTGGCCGGGCTGGAAAAAGCGCTGGAAGCAGAAAAGCAGCAATTTATCCTGCAGGCGTGGCAGGAGCTGGGTACTGACGAACGCTTTGTGTTCAATAAGCTCATTACCGGCGGTTTTCGTATAGGCGTATCGCAGCAAATGATGGTGAACGCCCTGGCCCAAACCTACCAGATACCGCCCGCCACACTTTCACATATGATCAGCGGCAACTGGGATCCGCGCCAAACCAGCCTGGAAGCCCTGCTGCAAGACACACATGCCAGCGCAGACGCCTCCAAGCCCTACCCGTTTTACCTGGCTTACCCGCTGGAAGGCGACCCTGCAGCCCTGGGCCGGCCGGAAGAATGGATAGCCGAATGGAAATGGGACGGCATACGGGGGCAGGTGATCAAGCGCAAAGGGCAGCTGTTTGTATGGTCGCGCGGGGAGGACCTTATCACCGAAAAATTCCCGGAATACATACCGCTGCTGAATGCCCTGCCGGAAGGCACGGTAATAGACGGGGAGATACTTACCTATGCCAATGATTTTCCCCTGCCCTTTCAAACCCTGCAAACCCGCATTGGCCGCAAAAATGTAACCCGCAAGCAATTGCAGGAAGCCCCGGTGGTGTTTCTTTCCTATGATCTGCTGGAGTGGCAGGGACACGACATACGGGAAAAACCCCTGCAGGAGCGCCGCATTCTGCTGGAGCAGGTGGTGGAGCAGGTGAACCACCCTGCCTTGCGTTTATCGCCCGTTGTTACCTTTGACACCTGGGAGCGGCTGATTGCGTTTCGCCGGCAGGCACGTGATATGGGCAGCGAAGGGCTGATGCTGAAAAAACGCAGCTCGCCCTACCAGGTGGGCCGCAAGCGGGGCGACTGGTGGAAGTGGAAAATAGATCCCTTTACCATAGATGCCGTAATGGTGTATGCACAAAAAGGTCATGGCCGGCGTGCAGACATTTACTCTGATTACACTTTTGCCGTAAAAGACGGCGATAAGCTGGTACCCTTTACCAAAGCCTATTCAGGCCTTACAGACAAGGAAATGAATGAAGTGGACCATTGGGTAAAAAGGCACTCGCTGGAAAAGTTCGGGCCTGTAAGAACCGTGCAGCCTGAACTGGTTTTTGAAATAGCCTTTGAAGGCATTGCCGCCAGCAACCGTCATAAATCCGGCGTGGCGCTGCGTTTTCCGCGTATTCACCGCTGGCGGAAAGATAAAACCTCGGACGAGATCAATACCCTGGCCGATCTGCAGCAGCTCCTGCAGCAGTACCGGGGCTGAAGGGCAAGGCGTTGGCTTCCCTGCCAATTACAGATAATTTAGTATATTGTACAGGTTACTATTCTTAAAACCGTACATTATTCTAATGGAGCTACCGGATATAGTATTAGACGAGAAGGACCTGGGCATACTGAAGCTGCTGCAGGAAGATGCAAAAATGACCATCCGCGACATTGCATCACGCATGAACCTTAGCACCACCCCTGTTTACGAACGCATCCGCAAAATGGAGCAGGCCGGCGTTATACGCCAGTATGCCGCTATTGTGGACCCGGGTAAGATAGATAAAGGGCTTACAGTGCTATGCTATATATCCCTTAAAGAGCACGGCAAAAAAGCCGGGGGCAAATTCATTAAAGAGGTAACGGGTTTTCCTGAAGTAACGGAATGCCTGAACATTTCCGGGCAGTTTGATTTTATGCTGAAGGTGCAGGTGAAAGATATGAATGCCTATTACGAATTTAATGTGAACAAGCTGGGCGAGCTGGATAACATCGGACACATGGAAAGCGTGTTTGTGATGTCGGTTATAAAGGCTACCCACAAAATTGTGTAAGAATACGTTACTTTGTACCATGCTTTCCAGGTTCCCCACTTTAGCAACAGAAAAAAACGATCACGTTCTGCAATCGGCTACCATGCCTTTTGCCAGGTTTAAACAGGCTGCCACCGCACATAAAAGAACCAACTTTATTACCGAGCATACGCTGTTGTTTGTAATACAGGGACATAAGCTGCTGCATTTTGAAGATTACACCCATACCGCCAATCCCGGGCATCTGATGCTGATGAAGCGCGGCATTTATACCATGTCGGAATTTATACCGGAAGGCGTGATGTATGAGGCCCTGCTGCTGTTCTTTACCGATGATTTCCTGAAAAAATTCTTACATACTTATCACCTCACCACTGTGCAGGCAGCGCCCGTACCCTCTCACCTGGTAATACCTTCCAACGAGCTGCTGGATAGCTTTAAGATGCAGTTCCTGGACTACTTTGGTAAAACCATAAACGGGCTGGACACCATTTTACAGCTAAAGCTGCAGGAGCTGCTACTGCTGCTGCTGGCCGGCCCGCACCGGCAGCAGGTGCTGGCGTTTCTGCAAAGCATTGTTTTCGGGCAGCCGCTGGATATTGATTATATTGTAAGAACACATTTATTTCAGCCGCTTTCGCTGGAGGAGCTGGCCAAACTCTCCGGCCGCAGCCTGGCCTCCTTTAAACGCGATTTCCAGCAGCTATACAATTCCTCTCCCAAAAAATGGATCAATGAGCAGCGCCTGGCACATGCACGCGTGCTGCTGCAGCATACAGATAAGCAGGTGTCTGAAATAGCCATGGAATGCGGGTTTGAGAACGTGCCCCACTTTATCCGCATCTTTAAGCAGGAATACGGCATTACCCCTAACAGCGACCGAGCTAAAAAAGCAATTGTTTGAGCTTTTAACGTTACCAGCCGGCCCCACTTTGCCGGTACCTTTGCAGTGAACATTTACAAATAACAGGCGCACCTTCCATCACACACAACAGCGCGCATATATGGCGGAAGGTAACAGCCGCCTGCATTCAAAAACAATTTAAATTTTATGAAAACAGCAATCGCATTACTGGCTTGCACAGTACTGGCATTCCATGCTTTTGCCCAGGAAGAAACCGGCCTGGCGCACCCTGAAAGCCTGAACTCAGACGGTCATTTCCTGTACGCCACCAATATCGGCAAAGCCATGGACCCTGCATCCAAAGACGGTGACGGCTTTATCAGCAAGCTTACACTGAACGGCAAAATGATCACGCGCAGCATTACTGCAGAAAAGCTGAATGCACCCAAAGGCACTGCCATTATAAAAGGCATACTGTATGTGGCAGACCTTGACCGCATTGTAGGCATTGAGCTGGCCACCGGGAAAAAAGCAGCAGAGATCAGCCTTGCATCTGCCAACACTACTTTCTCCAACGACCTGGCGGTGAAAGATGATCACACCCTGTTTGTTTCCCTGACCGATGCAGGTAAAATACTGGAAGTAGATATAAAAACCGGCAACCTCACTGAAGTAGCCAGCCTTAAAGGCGCCAACGGTATTTACTATGACAAAGCAGCCAAACGCCTGTACACCTGCAACTTCCTGTTTGATAATGTGCAGGGCGGGGAAATAGGCATGATCACCTGGCAGCAGGGCAAACCGGTGTATGAAAAAATAGGCGACATACACGGCGCCTTTGACGGCCTGGAAATGCCCGGCAGCCATACCCTGCTGGTATCTGACTGGGGCGCGCTGGACCACCCCGCCGGTTTCCTGGAAAAAATAGACCTGAACAGCAAAACCGCCACCAAACTGGATTGGCCGGTAATAGCCGGTCCGGCCGATTTTCACCTGGACGTTCAACATAAACGTGTGTACATCCCCGTTATGACGGAGTCAAAGGTGCAGATACACACACTTTAATGGTTCTGTGGCGGCCCCCGAAAAGCCGTCGCACATAGCTTTAAAAAATACAAGTATGCAAACACAACTGGAAAAGAATAAAGCAGCAGTGATCCGCTTCAACAAAGCGTTTCTTGAAAAAGGCGATGTACAAGCTTTTGAAGAAATTGTAGCGCCGGATTTTATTAACCACACTGCCGCCAGCGTGGGCCAGCCCAGCGGCCGGGAAGGTGTGCTCAACTTCATAAAGAACATACTGCACGTAGCTGTAACAGATATACGGGTAGAGATCTATGACCAGGTAGCAGAAGGCGATACAGTGGTAACCCGCAAAGCCATTATCGGCAAACAGGTAGGCGAGCTGCTGGGCAAACCAGCCACCGGCCAGCAGATTACCATGCACATTATAGACATTATCCGTTTACGGGATGGCCGGTACACCGAGCATTGGTCATTAAGAAGCATGCAGTAAAAGGGGTGCTATACAAGAAAAGTCATGATTTACGGGGAAAGCCCTGGTGCAGGCGGTTCTGCTTGAGCTTCAACTGCAAATACTGCCGGTAAACACGTAACAACGTTGCTGCAGCTCCGTATTTTCACTGCTTTATTGAAACAGCAAACAGCGGTTCACATACAGCATTGGGCTGCGCTTAAAAATGTTCAGCCCAATGCTTTTTTGACCAATAATGCCTACATTAACCTCATGAACCGCAAGCATTTCCTATCCTCCATAATCAGTACCGGGATTGGCATTCCTGCACTTGGCCATTTAAAACGCGCGGCAGCATTGTTTACGCCCTCCCCTGCCTACCCGCTGATACCACCGTATTTAAAACCAGGCGACACTATTGGTATTACCTGCCCGGCCGGTTACATTACAGCGGCAGATATACAGCCTGCTGTACGTACTTTACAAAGCTGGGGTTTTAACATCCGCACGGGCAATACCGTTGGCAAGCGCGATTTTACTTTTGCCGGCACCGATGCCGAACGCCTGCAGGACCTGCAGGCCATGCTGGATGCCACGGATATACAGGCCATTATGTGCGGGCGTGGCGGCTACGGCTGCGCGCGTATTGTAGATGGGCTGAACTTTTCAAAGTTTTGCGCACATCCCAAATGGCTCATTGGCTTCAGCGATATTACGGTGCTGCACAGCCATATTAACCGCCATTACGGCATTGCCACGCTGCACGCCAAAATGTGCAACAGCTTTCCCGACAACCTGGAGGCTGCGGATAAAGCGGTACAGGACACCATCCTTTCTATACGCCAGGCATTAACAGGAACGGCTATGCAATACACCGCGCCGGCAGACAGCCGTAACCGCACCGGCGCTGCTGCCGGCATGCTGGTAGGCGGCAACCTCTCCATGCTGCAAAGCATATCGGGCACCAGCTCGGAAATAGACACCATTGGTAAAATATTGTTCCTGGAAGATGCCGGCGAATACCTGTACAGCCTTGACCGTATGTTGGGCAACCTGCGGCGAAGCCACAAGCTGGATAGCCTGGCCGGCCTGGTTATCGGCGGCTTTAACCGCATTAAGCCCGATGATCCGGGTGAGGAATTTGGCAGCAGCATTTATGATATGGTGCTGGAGAAAGTAAAGGACTTTTCCTATCCCGTTTGCTTTAATTTCCCGGTGGGGCACCAGAAAAACAACTATGCGCTTAAATGCGGCGTAATGCATCGCCTGCAGGTAACAGCAGCCGGCGTAATACTACAGGAAATAACATAAACAACCGGCATGCCGGGTATGCAGCGCCGTGGTATTCGTATGGCCCCGGTGCTCAAACGGTTATAGCAAAGGCGTGTAATCACAAATTATTCAATCAGCATCCGGCCGGGCGAGCATGGCGTGCGGCCTCCATTTTTCTCGCCTATTTATGCTAATTTCATGCGCATGACTGCAGGATGGAAAGTGATCAAAGACTGGCTGGCAGCAAAGGAGCTACAACCTTTCGCCTTCCAGGAGCAAGCCTGGGAAGCATATCAGCAAGGCAAATCAGGATTGGTGAATGCCCCTACCGGTTACGGAAAAACCTTTGCCCTGTTCCTGGGCGTGGTAATTGACTGGATTAACCGTCACCCCAAAACATACCAGCAAAAAACAAAGAACGGCCTGCAGCTGCTATGGATCACCCCTTTGCGCGCACTGGGTAAAGATATTGGCCGGGCTATGGAAGAAGCGCTGCAGGAGCTGAACTTACCCTGGCAGGTAGGCATCCGTAACGGCGATACCTCCACAGCCGCACGGCAGCAGCAGAAAAAACAGATGCCGGAAATACTCATTATCACGCCCGAAAGCATTCATGTGCTGATGGCGCAGAAAGATTATGCCCGCTTGTTCACCACCCTGCACACGGTAGTAGTTGACGAATGGCATGAGCTGCTGGGCAGCAAACGCGGGGTGATGGTAGAGCTGGGGCTTAGCCGCCTCAAAGGCATTGTACGTAAAGCCGGCAAACCACCCCTGAAAATATGGGGCATTTCCGCTACTATCGGCAACCTGGACGAAGCGCTGGAAGTGCTGCTGGGCATCCCGGACGAAAATGCCGTAATCATACGCGCACACCTGAAAAAAGAGATTGCCCTGGAAAGCGTGCTGCCCGATGAAATTGAAAAATATCCCTGGGCAGGACACCTGGGCCTGCGCATGCTGCCCAAAGCATTGCCTATTATATTGCAAAGCCGCACCACGCTTATATTTACCAACACCCGTTCCCAGTCCGAAATATGGTACCAGGAAATACTGCGCCAGTGCCCCGACCTGGCCGGCGCCATTGCCCTGCACCATGGCTCTATTGACATGGAGCTGCGCACCTGGGTAGAGGAGTCGCTGCACAGCGGCGTGCTGAAAGCGGTGGTATGCACCGCCAGCCTTGACCTGGGAGTAGATTTCCGGCCGGTAGACACGGTTATACAGGTAGGCAGCCCCAAAGGCGTGGCCCGTTTCCTGCAAAGGGCCGGCCGCAGCGGCCATCAGCCTGGCGCCGTAAGTAAAATATTCTTTTTGCCCACGCACTCCCTGGAGCTGGTGGAAGCCGCCGCGCTGAAAGCTGCTATTGGCGAAGAGCTGGTGGAAAGCCGCTTGCCCGTAGTGCTGGCCTATGATGTGCTGCTGCAATACCTGATGACCCTGGGCGTATCTGACGGGTTTTACTCGGATGAAATTTGGGAAGAGGTAACCGGCACCTTCTGCTACAGCCATCTTACGCACGACGACTGGCAATGGATACTTTCCTTCCTTACCACGGGCGGGGATGCGCTGCAGAGCTATGACGAATTCCGCAAGCTGGAGCGGGAAGACGGCCTGTATATTTGCCGCAGCCGTATGATAGCCATGCGCCACCGCCTGCACATAGGCGTTATTGTTAGCGATGCCATGCTGAAAGTAAAGTTCATGAGCGGCGGCTATATTGGTATGATAGAAGAATGGTTTGTTGCCCGCCTGCAGCCGGGCGATACCTTCAGCACCGGCGGCTACATACTGGAATTTGTAATGATCAAGGATATGACAGTGCTTGTGCGCAAGTCCAAAGCCAAGCGGGCTATTGTGCCCAGTTGGGGCGGCGGGCGCATGCCCCTCTCCGCCAACCTGGGAAAAATATTGCGCCGCACATTCAGCGAAGCGCTTTCCGGCGCCTCCACAGAACCGGAGCTGCAAATACTGCAGCCGCTGTTTGACCTGCAGGAGCTGCTGTCGCACATTCCATCAGACACCCAGCTGCTGGTAGAAAAGATACAAACAGAAGATGGCTACCACCTTTTCGTATACCCGTTTGAAGGCCGTTTGGTACATGAAGTGATGGCTGCTTTGCTGGCTTACCGCATCAGCCGGCTGCAGCCCATTACGTTTTCTATTGCCATGAACGATTATGGCTTTGAGCTGCTGAGCGATCAGCCGCTGCCGGTAGATGAAGGCAATGTGCATTTCTTGTTTTCCCCGGAAAACCTTAGCGTGGATTTGCCGGCCAGCGTAAACGCCACGGAAATGGCCCGCCGCAAGTTCCGCGACATTGCAGTAATAGCAGGCCTGGTATTCCAGGGCTATCCCGGCAAACACAAAACCAGCCGGCATTTGCAATCCTCCTCCTCTTTACTGTTCAACGTGTTTAAAGATTATGATGCGCATAACCTGCTGTTGCGCCAGGCTTTTAATGAAGCTTTCTTTTACCAGATGGAGGAAGCCCGCCTGCGCGAAGCCATGGAACGAATTTATAACAGTGATATTGTAATTACTGAGCCGGTGCGGTTAACGCCGTTCTGCTTTCCCATTAAAGTAGATAGCCTGCGTGAGCAGCTGACCAGCGAAAAGCTGGAAGACCGGATCAGGAAAATGCTGAGTTAATTACGAATTAATGGAAGCGGGGAAATAAACAGGAATAATAATGCAATTATAGCTCGCATACGTACAACACCAACTTATGCAACTACGCATTGAAAGATTAAACCGAAAAAATAATCATCATTAATTTGAAGCTTCCTCTTTCTCCCCAGCAGCCCGCATATAGGCAGCACCGCCCAACTCGTAATTGATAATTCGTAATTAATAATTGTAACTACCTTTGCCCGGTGGAAGAAGTGATATTTAAATTTCAGCAGCAAACATGGCATTTATCAGCAGGCAAAGCACTGTACTGGCAGGAAGAAAAAGCCCTGGTTCTCTCCGACCTGCACCTGGGTAAATCCGCCCACTTCCGTAAAGCCGGCATTGCCGTACCGGCGGGTCTTATACAGGAAGACCTGTTCCGGCTGCAGCAGCTGATCACCCGCTATCATCCGGAAAAGATCATTGTTGTAGGCGACCTGTTTCACAGCAGTGAAAATAATGATGTACAATATTTCCGCCTATGGCGGCAGCAATTTCCCCACATACGCTTTGAGCTGGTAAAAGGTAATCATGATATTATGCCGGCCGACCTGTATACTACACTACAGATAACCGTGCACGATACGCTTACCCTGCGCAATATCCACTTTATACATGAGCCTTGTGAAACCACGGAAGCCAACGGGCCTTACGTTTTCTCCGGCCACCTGCATCCCGGCGTAATCCTTGCCGGCGGCGGGCGGCAGCGCCTGCGCCTGCCCTGTTTTTATTTTGGTAAAAGCTGCGGCATACTTCCTGCTTTCGGCCGTTTTACCGGCCTGGCCACGCTGGCGCCTGAAACAAATGAAGTAGTGTTTGCCATTGCCAACAACAGTATATTTAAAATAACGGTAGATTAGCCGCTGCCTGCCATCTTACAGGCGCCATAACCATTACACACGATGCTCATCGCTTATGATCACATATATGTACACCCGTTGCCGGAAGGCCACCGCTTTCCTATGGACAAATATGAGCTTATTCCATTGCAGCTGCTGCGGGAAGGCGTGATCTCGCCGGCACACCTGTTTTCACCCGATCCGCTGGATGAAGCCACCATACTGCTTACCCACGATGCCGGTTACTGGCGCCGGCTCAGGGATCAAACACTGAGCGATAAGGAGCAGCGCCGTATTGGTTTTATACAGTCGCCGGCGCTTACCCAAAGAGAGATCACCATTTGCCAGGGCACTATTGATTGTGCGCTGCATGCATTGGAACAAGGCGTGGCGTTGAATGTGGCCGGCGGCACCCATCATGCTTTTGCAGACCGCGGAGAGGGCTTTTGCCTGTTGAATGATTTTGCCATAGCGGCCAACTACCTGCTGCTGCAGCAAAAAGTAAAACAGGTGCTGATCATTGACCTGGATGTGCACCAGGGTAACGGCACTGCTGCCCTATTCGCGGGGAAAGAAGCGGTGTTTACCTTCAGCATGCACGGCGCCGGCAATTATCCTTTTCATAAAGAAACATCTGACTGGGATATTCCCCTGCGGGATGGTACTGATACCGGCACTTATTTACAACTACTGGAAAATGCATTGCCTACGCTTATTAACCGCGTACATCCCGACCTGGTATTTTACCTGTCGGGGGTAGATATACTGGCTACTGATAAATTCGGCAGGCTAAAGGTAACACCCGAAGGCTGCCGCCGGCGGGACGAAATGGTATTCTCTTTTTTACACAAGCATGGTATTCCCTGTGCAGTGGCCATGGGCGGCGGCTACTCCGCCAACATCAGGGATATTGTAAATGCGCATTGCAACACATTCAAAGCTGCTGCGGAGATTTACGATTAGCGGCCGCATTTCTTTGAGATAAATGCCGGAGCTGTTTGCCCTTACAGGAGGAATTGAAGCATCCGCGCTGTTCCTGCCAAATACCTGTTATTAAAAAAATGCCGTTCCGCTAGACAACGGACGGCATGATGGATCTTGGTTTTAGAAAAGCGGGGTAACAAACGGGTATTTATTAATCAGCATCGTTTTATTATCATATTCTATAACTATCGCTATTTCCGATTACAACTATCGCTATTCCTGGTTGCTGCATCTTACCATTACTGTACACCTGCTGTCACCGGATCATCCTGCTTCCACTGCCATACTACCCCGGCCTTCAGCAATCTTCGCTATTCCGCTTCCCATGGCTTACCACCAGCTGCTACAATCAGTATTCAGCTTCCAGAGCTTTTCCATCCGCAACTGCAACCATTATCCGGCTTCTATAGCTATCACTATTTACCTTCTCTAGCCATCCCTGCCTGGTCTTCTACAACAATCATCATCCCCTTTGCCGCCCGCGCCCAAACAGATACGGCACCTTCTTTCCCCTGAATAATGCCAGCAACAGCGCTACAGCACTCAACGCGCGCATGCTATACAAGCTGTTTGTTTGCCAATCCATCACGCTAATCCCTGATCTTCTTCTTCAGCATGCTTACCTGGTCCTGCAGATGGCTTACCATATCTGCCAGATGGTTTACGCTTAAACGGCTTTGCTGACCGGTTTTGCTGATCACTGCATCAGACTGCCACAGCTCAATTACATCTTCAAAACCTACAGAATAAGGCTCAAACTGGGGATTATCAGATACCAGGGTAATTTTGCCTTTGGAGCGGTTGCTCTTGAGCACACGTTTGTATACAATGCCTTCGCGGTTGGTTACTACAACATAGGTTTCATTGTTTTTGATGTCATCCCAACCGTCTATCTTATGACATACAATTACAGAGCCGGACGGCGTGGGCAACATGGAATCGCCCGCTATTTCAAATGCGCGGTAATTACCGGCGCCCAGCATCGGCAGCGTAAAGGTATTCAGCTCTTCAATAAACTCATCGTCGTTATAACCAGCCAGGTAGCCTGCGGCAGCCTTTACCGGCACAAACTCTATGTGCTGGCGGTTATTGCCCAGCTTCTGCTGTCGCCGCTTTTCCAGGAAGCTCTCTTTCTGCGAACCAATGTCCCGCCGCAGCAGGTCATCAATAGATACGCGGAACATATCGCTCACCAGCTCCAGCACTTCGGTACGCGGCTCGGCCCGTTCCTCTTCATAGGCTCCTAACAGGGAACGTTTAATTCCCAATTTATCAGCAAACTCCTGTTGAGTCCATCCCTTTTGCTTACGCAGGAATTTCAGATTTTGACATGCAATGGACATACCCCTAAATTATTTAGTAGATTACTAACAAATTTAGTAATTAATTTTTGTAATTACCAAATATATTTCCTGATATATTCTCAAGGCTCTCTTATTTTTGCCACTGACAAAAAAATCAACTTAAAAAAACGAAAGCGCTATGCATAACACGATGCTGACTATTCACTCCTTACTCAGGTGGGTTGTATTATTAACCGGCATTTGGGCCTGTGTTCGCGCATTGAGAGGCGTTAACGGAAAAACTCCTTTTACTGCGGCCGACAACAAAGCCAGCCTGTTTTTCTCTATCAGCCTGGATGTGCAGTTCCTGGTAGGATTAATCCTGTACTTTGTAACCAGCCCGCTGATGCAAACAGCCAGGGCTGATTTTGGGGCCGCCATGAAAGATAATGTATTGCGCTTCTTTGCCGTGGAGCATACAACCATGGCCCTGCTGGCGCTGATACTGGTGCACATAGGACGCTCCAAGGTAAAGAAGGCCGGCACAGCTGCCCGGCAACATAAATTAGCGCTGATATTTTACGGTATTGCCCTGCTGCTGATACTGGCCCTTATTCCGTGGCCTTTCAGGACTGAGCTGGGCAGAGGATGGTTCTGATAAAACTGAATGCCTATACATGTGTGCAAATGAATAACGCAACAACTTTGCGGATATTCATTTGCACATTTTTTTTCGTGCTGTTACCCCTTATCCTCATTATCCAGGCGAAAAGAATAAATATAGGGCAGGGCCGCCAGTATAGCGCCAATAAAAATGAGCACGAACACGCCGGTTACCAGCGGCAGAAAAAAGCCCGCCACTATTACAATGATCCCGGTCCACAGCCACATGCGGCCAGCCATATCATGCGTTTTCTTCCATATCTCGGGACTTTTTAAGGTCCAGGGGGTTCTTACTCCCACAAAATAGTTAGGCTGCAGCTTTCGCAGGTAGGCGCCCAGCAAGGCTATCAGTAAGCCTACACCAATAAAGGTCCACCGCTCCATAATAAAAGGCAGGCTCCGGCTTACCATGAATATGATGATGCCGGTAAATATGGCCAGGTAAATATGAATCATAAAGCGGATGCGGTAATAGGCCCGGTGGTCGTGGCCGGTTTGCTCCGGCAAAGCCTCAGGGCTTCCCTCACCGGGCAGGTAACGGAACAAAAAATATAGCATCAGGTTGGTCAGGAACAAAAAGATCATGAGCAGCAGGAAGTCGCCTTTATTGCCCATCCGCTGCGGCACACCGTTTATATCAAAATTAGTGGGAATAACAGCAGGCAATGTATTCCAGGCAATACCCAGGTAAGCCATGGGCAACAGCAATAACAGCAGTATCAGCAGCTCTTTTGGAATATCCGGCTTTTGCATGGCAATTGGTTTTATAAGTATACAGCTAAGGGGGTAAATATGTTTAGTTAATAAATTGCTAACAAAATTAGCTTTACTAAATTTATTAGTACATTTACACTAAATGCTGAATGCCGGCCGTAGGCCATATTGCTATATGCGGTGCATGGCACAGCGCCGGAACTTACCTGACAGGACATTTCAAACTTATGAACAGCAGGAGCATTGCGTGCATCCGGCATTCAGTGGTAAGCCTTCAGCATTCGCTCCCATTAAGCACAAGCATATGATCACTTTACAGCAACGATCTATTGCGCACTTTGACCTGGACTGCTTTTTTGTATCGGTAGAGTGCCTGAAAGACAGCTCCCTGAAAGGCAAACCGCTGCTGGTGGGCGGCCATAGCGACCGGGCCGTGGTTGCTGCCTGCAGCTATGAAGCCAGGCAGTTTGGCATACACTCCGCCATGCCTATGAAAACAGCTTTAAAGCTTTGCCCCCATGCTATTGTGCGCAGCGGCGACATGGAACGTTACAGCGAGATGTCGCGGGCGGTAACCGACATCATTGCCGAAAGCGCACCGTTATATGAAAAATCGTCCATCGATGAATTTTACCTGGACCTTACCGGGATGGACAAATACTTTGGCGCCGTACAATGGACGCATGAGCTGCGGGAAAAAATTATGCGGGAAACCTGCCTGCCTATATCGCTCGGGCTCGCCTCCAATAAAATGGTATCTAAAGTAGCCACGAATGAAGCCAAGCCTAACGGGAAAAGGCAGGTGCTTTTTGGTGAGGAAAAAAGCTTTCTGGCGCCCATGCCGGTAGAAAAGCTGCCCATGGTAGGCAAGGAAACAGCTGCTGCGCTGCACCGGCGCGGCGTAGAGCATGTAAAAACCTTAAGCGAAATACCGGTAACCCTGCTGGAAGCCTGGTTGGGAAAAAACGGCATTGCCCTGTGGAACAAGGCCAATGGCATTGACGAGTCGCCGGTAGTGCCTTACCATGAACAAAAATCTATTTCAACAGAAAGCACCTTTGGCGCCGATACCATTGATATGCGCTTTTTGCATGCAGAGCTGGTGCGCATGACGGAAAAAATAGCTTTTGAGCTACGGCAGCAGAACAAGCTCACCGGCTGCGTAACCGTTAAGATCCGCTACTCCGATTTTGAAACCGTTACCAAGCAAATGACTATTCCCTACACCTGCAGCGATCATATATTGCTGGAAAAAGTGAAAGAGCTGTTTCACAGGCTGTACGACCGGCGCCTGCTGGTACGCCTGGTAGGCATCCGTTTCAGCCACCTGGTGCAGGGCAACTACCAGATCAGCCTGTTTGATGATACGCAGGAAATGATTGCCCTGTACCAGGCCATTGACCATATCAAGAACCGCTTTGGCTGGCAATATTTAATGAAAGGCACCAACGTGGTGGCGCCCGGCCAAAAAGCCTATACCCGCCCGCGGAATATAATGCCTTACCCAAAATACTGACGCATGTACCTGAACTGCAAAACCTATTTCAGCCTGCGTTACGGCACCATTACCACTAAAGACCTGGTAAGCACGGCCCGCAATATGGGCATTACCGCCCTGGCCCTTACCAACATTAATATGACGGCCGATGTATGGACCTTTGTAAAGGAATGCCAGGCCATGGATATTAAGCCCATTATAGGCCTGGAATGCCGGAACGGGCACAGCTTCAAATACATTCTGCTGGCCCGCAACATGCAGGGCTGGCTGCATATTAACCGCTTTTTATCTGAACACCTGCAAAATGAAACGCCTTTTCCCGACCGTGCGCCTGCGCTGCCCGGCACCTTTGTTATTTATGCGTGGGGCGCCTGTGCGCCGGAGCAGCTGGCCGCGCATGAGCTGCTGGGCATACGCCCCCGGGAGGTAAATAAGCTGTTCAGGGTAGACACCCTGCGGCATCGCAATAAACTGGTGATCCTGCACTCTGTTACCTTCCAGGACGCCGCGCATTACGCGCTGCACCGGGTGCTGCGGGCAGTGGACCAGAACATTCTCATCAGCCAGCTGCCACCGGCCACGGTGGCTATGCAGGATGAATGCTGGCTGGCGCCGGCCGACCTGCTGGCGCATTATGAGTTGTACCCGCACATTGTACAAAACACCCTGCATGTAATGGAAGCCTGCGAGCTGCATTTTGATTTTAAAGTGCCGCGCAACAAAAAGTATTTATATGGCAGCGTAACGGCCGACCGCAACAAGCTGCGTGAGCTGGCCTACCAGGGTATGCTGGACCGCTACGGCCCTGATAACGCCGAAGCAAAGTTCCGCATTGAAAAAGAGCTGGATATTATAGCGCATCAAAACTTCAATGCCTATTTTCTTATTACCCACGACATTATCCGGTATGCGCAAAGCAAAGGTTATTTTTATGTAGGACGGGGCAGCGGCGCCAATTCCATTATTGCCTACTGCCTGCGGATAACCGATGTAGACCCTATTGCGCTGAACCTGTATTTTGAACGTTTCCTGAACCCTTACCGCAGCTCGCCGCCGGACTTTGACATTGACTTTTCCTGGCGCGACCGTGATGATGTGATCCGCCATGTATTTGAAACGCACGGTAATGAATATACGGCATTGCTGGGCACTGTAGCTACCTTCCAGGAAAATGCCATTATCCGCGAGCTGGGCAAAGTGTACGGCCTGCCTGAAAAGGAAATAGACCGCATACTGGACAACCCGTTTGATATTCAGCTGAATGAAGACAGCATACAACAGCAGATACTGTCGTTTTGCAGGTTGATGACCAAGGAAGGCAAGGCGTTTCCCAATCACCTGAGCATACATGCAGGCGGCATCCTTATCAGCGACGCGCCTATTCACCAGTACTGCGCCACCCATTTACCTCCCAAAGGATTTTGCACGGCACAAATGGATATGCTGCAGGCAGAGGCCATTGGCCTGTATAAATTTGATATACTAAGCCAGCGGGGCCTGGGCCACATACGCGACTCGCTGGATATTATCAAAGCCAACAAAGGCGTGAGCATAGACATACATGCTGTAAAAGACTTTACAACAGATGAAAATGTAAAAAAGCAGCTGAGAACCGTGAACACAATCGGCTGCTTTTATATAGAGTCGCCCGGTATGCGGCAGCTGCTTAAAAAGCTGGAGTGTGATGATTACCTGACCCTGGTAGCCGCCAGCTCCATTATACGCCCGGGCGTAGCCCAATCCGGCATGATGCGGCAGTATGTAGCGAATTTCAGGAACAGGGATAAAGTCACCTATCTCCATCCTATTATTGAAGAGGTGCTGAGCGAAACCTTTGGCATTATGGTGTACCAGGAGGATGTGATAAAGCTGATACATGCCTACGCCGGCATGGACCTGGCCGATGCCGATATTATCCGCCGCAGCATGGCGGGCAAGTACCGGGGACAGGACGCCTTTTTGCAGCTGAAGGAACAGTTTTTCCGCCATTGCGCGGAACGTAACCGGCCGGAAGATGTAACCCGCGAGCTATGGCGGCAAATAGCCAGCTTTACCAGCTTCTCTTTTTCCAAAGCCCATTCTGCCACCTATGCCGTGGAAAGCTACCAGAGCCTGTACCTGAAAACCTATTTCCCTGCGGAGTTTATGGTAGCTGTGATCAATAATTTTGGGGGCTTTTATAACCGCGAGCTGTATTTCCGGGAGCTGCAGAAAACCGGCGTAACCATTCACCCGCCCTGCATTAATAACAGCAGCTACCCTACCAGCATACGGGGCAAAGAGGTGTATACCGGGTTTATTCATGTAGAAGGGCTGGAAGAAGCATGGATAAAGCGCATGCTGGAAGAACGGCAGCAATACGGGCCCTATGCCAGCCTGGATGATTTTACGGCACGCATGCAGCCGCCGCCGGAACAGCTGGATATACTGATACGCATAGGCGCTTTTAACTTTACCGGTTATACGAAAAAAGAGCTGCTGTGGAAAAGCAGCCTGCTTACCAGGAATAAAGACCCGCATGCAGACCATGTGCTGCCGCTGTTCCGCGAGCCCGCGCCTGACTGCAAGCTGCCCCAGCTGGCCTACCATGCCCATGAAGATGCTTTTGACCAAATAACCCTGCTGGGATTTCCGCTGTGTTCCCCGTTCAGCATACTGGAGCATGACCAAAGCCCCTATGTAACGGTACGGGAAATGGCCGGGAAAGTGGGCCGGCAGGTACGTGCGCTCGGCTACCTGGTATGCGCCAAACATATTAATACCGCCCAGGGCGCGCCCATGTGCTTTGGTACTTTTTTAGACCGGGAACAGGCATTCCTGGACACGGTGCATTTTCCTGAAAGCTTCCGGCAATACCCGCTGCAGAAAAGCGGTTTTTATATCCTGGAGGGCAGGGTTACCTGCGAATACGATGTTATTTTGCTGGAAATCAGCTATATGCGGAAAATTGGGTATTTTGAGGATAAAAATTTTTTTAACCGACAAAAAGCCGTAAATTTGTGACAAATGACGTGGTAGTATGAAACCGCATAAACACACAGAGTATCAATTACCAGAGCAAACTTTAATGGTGGTACAGGAAGCGGCCATACCTTATGGCGCCGGCCGCGGGTATTTTGAGTACATCCAGCTTTCCCGTGATGGCATTATTAAAAAGGCTCTCATGAACCTGGGCCAGCAGCTGTCGTTTTCCCTTTCAGAAATAGCGCGCGTGCTGCACATTTCCGAAAGAACCCTGCAACGCTATGCAGATAACGAAAAACTC
>NZ_DASTRI010000030.1:0-4430 GCF_035761305.1 Chitinophaga sp.
TTAATTTTTCATTATTAATTCTTAATTACCCTGTCAACGGCCCAGCTGTTGCTTTGTATAAACTGCAGCACTATTACCAGCAAAGCCACGTGAACCAGCTGGGAGGTCAGCGCCTCCCAGTTCTCTATCAAACAGGTGCCAAATATCAGCAGCACCATTATGATGCAGCCGCCAATAGCGGCGCCCCTGGTAAACAGCCCGGCAAGCAGCAGCAGTCCAACAATAAATTCAGCAACAGGCAGCGCATAGCTGAAAGGTGTTACCAGCGCTTCGGGCAGCATGGATTTCTGGAAGCTGCCCACCATCCACCCGCTGAAAGCATGCAGCTTGGGCAGCCGCACCAGGCCATGTCCGAAAAAGCTGGCGCCAATGGCCAGCCGTAAAAAAAGGAAAGAAACAGCATTCATATGGTTGTTTGTTTTTAATTGGTATCGCAAAGATCAGCATCCCGGTACGCCTGCCTTTGTACAATTAAAGGGATGATCTGTATTTTTACAGGTATGGAGATCAGGAACCTTTACCGCCCTTATGAGCTGGAGCTGCTGGAAACCAGCGAGTACTACGCTCCTGTACATAAAAAAACCTTTTTTGAAATGGTATTTATCCTGGAAGGCAGGGGCATACAGCATATCAACAGGCACCAGCTGCCTTATATATCTGATAAGCTGTTCCTGGTTTTCCCGCAGGACCTGCACGGCTTTGAGGTGCAGGAAACCACCCGCTTTTTCTTCATCCGCTTCAACAACAGCTACCTGAAACACCAACCCGCGGAATGGGTAAAGAAGATGGAGTTTATTTTCCACAACCATAACCACCTGCCGGGCTGTATTGTTAAAACCATGGCCGATAAGCCGCTGGTACGCGCCCTGGTGGAAGCGCTGGCGCAGGAGAACAGCAACGCTTACCCGCACCGGGAGGCGGTGATGGCGCAGCTGGTCAACAGCCTTATTACAGTGGCGGCCCGCAACATTTCACAGCAGGCCAACGGCGGGGCAAAAGCGCCGCCGTCAGACGCTGTTTTGCCGCTGCTGAACTATATACACGAACACATTTATGCGCCGGAGCAGCTGAAGGTGGAGAAAATAGCGGCGCATTTCAATATCTCGCCCAACTACATCAGCGAATATTTTAAAAAGATAACAGGAGAGGGGCTGCAGCAGTATATCATCACCTATAAGATGAAGCTCATTGAAACCCGCCTGCGCTTTACGGATAACCGCATCCGTGATATTGCCTTTGAATTCGGCTTCACTGATGAAAGCCACCTGAACCGCCTGTTTAAGAAACACACCGGCCAAAGCCCAACGGCCTACAGGAAACAGTATTTTGCCACTTTTTAAACATTTGCGTAATCGATTACAAAAATGTCGGCAGCATGATTATCTTTGGCCTGTTCCACGGCAGAAAATTATCCTGAACAAGCACCGGGAGCCGCCTGGTAAACTATTGAACAACCGAAATATCTGGACCATGAAGATAAAAAAGACGCCCGTTTATGCCGGGTTACTGGCAGTGAGCGCAGCATCGCTGTTAGCACTGAGCGCCTTTAGGAAAAACAGCCCGGACCCTGCGCCGGCAAAGCCTAAACGGCCCAATATTATTGTAATACTGGCCGATGATATGGGCTTTTCAGACCCGGGCTGCTATGGCGGCGAAATTCATACGCCCAATATCGATTTCCTGGCGCATAACGGCATCCGCTATACGCAGTTTTATAATACCTCCCGCTGCTGTCCTACCCGTGCTTCCCTGCTTACCGGCTTATACAACCAGCAGGCCGGCATAGGTAAAATGACCGATGCGGAAGACGAGCCGGGCTACCTGGGCCACCTTACCGACAGTGCCGTTACCCTGGCCGAAGTGCTGAAAGGCGCGGGCTACCACACCGCCATGTCGGGCAAATGGCACGTGTCAAACACTAACGGGCAGCCTTCCCGCCAGGCGCAGCTCGACTGGCTGAACCACCATACCTACCACAACGAATTTTCACCTGTCAGCCAGTACCCCACCAGCCGGGGTTTTGAAAAATACTTCGGCACCATCTGGGGCGTGGTGGATTACTACGATCCGTTTAGCCTGGTAAGCGGCACCACCCCTATTAAAGAGGTGCCGGCCAACTATTACCATACCGATGCCATTAACGATACCGCAGTCGCCTATATTAAGGGCTATGCCGGGTCCGACAAGCCCTTTTTCCTGTATGTAGCGGAAAATGCCCCGCACTGGCCTTTAATGGCATTGCCGGAAGATATTGCCAAATATAAAGACACCTATAAAGTGGGCTGGCAGGCCATCCGCGAAGCGCGTTACAAAAAAATGGTAAAAATGGGGCTAATAGATCCTGCAAAAACAAAGCTTTCAGAACGCTGGAAGGCCGACCTGGAGTGGAAGAACAACCCCGATACAGTATGGGATGCCGCTGCCATGGCCGTGCATGCCGCTATGATTGACCGCATGGACCAGGGCATAGGCCGCATAATTAATGCGCTGCGGCAAACCGGCCAGCTGGATAATACATTGATCCTGTTCCTGTCGGACAATGGCGCCAGTCCTGAAAACTGCGCTGCCTACGGTCCGGGCTTTGACCGTCCTAACGAAACCCGCGACGGCCGTAAGATCGTTTATGCAACAGAAAAACAGGCCATGCCCGGCCCGGAAACCACTTATTCCTCTATTGGCCAGCGTTGGGCCAATGTGGCCAATACGCCTTACCAGTACTGGAAAGCAGAGTCGTATGAAGGCGGCATACACACGCCGTTGATCGCTTTCTGGCCCAAGGGCATTAAGGCGCCCAGGGGCAGTTTTAACCCGCACGTAGGGCATGTTATGGATTTCATGCGTACCTTTATCGATCTGGCAGGCGCGGAATACCCGCAAACGTATAACGGCAAGCCTATACAGCCTACAACCGGTATTAGCCTGGTACCCTCTTTCAGCAGCCTGAAAACACCAGGCCATGAAGCGCTGTTCAATGAACATTTTGGCGCCCGGTACGCCAGGCAGGGGGCATGGAAGCTGGTATCTGCAAGCAACGACAGCACCTGGCATCTGTACAACCTGGCTGTTGACAGAACGGAAACCAACGACCTGGCAGCGCAGCACCCTGGTAAGGTGCGCCAGCTGGACAGCCTGTGGCGGCAATGGGCCAACACGCATAAGGTGTTCCCGAAACCAGGCAAAAAGCATCACTAAAACCAGTTTGTTTATATAAAAAGCGCATATTAATTCACCCGCTCATGAATGGACTTTTTAAAAAAATCTGTGCCACCGGTGTGCTAACCGTAATGGCTATTGGAACAACCCTGCAGGCACAGGATAAAATGCCTGCGTACCCGTTAATCACGCATAACACGTATTTCAGTATCTGGTCTAATACAGACGAGCTTACCTCTTCCGTAACCCGCCACTGGACTGGCCGGGAGCAATCACTGCTGGGCATACTGAAAGTAGATGGCGATTATTACCGCTTCATGGGCAAGGCCGCCCCGGAGTATAAAACCATACTGCCCGCAGGCGACGAGCAGGCTTATACCTGTAAATACCTGGTGGAAACAGCACCCGCCAAAGGCTGGGAAAAAGCAAAGTTTGATGACCATGCCTGGAAAACAGGCGCCGGCCCGTTTGGCGATAACCGCGCCAAAGCAGGCATAAAATGGACTGGCAAGGATATTTGGGTACGCCGTAAGTTCAAGCTGGCTACCTTACCGAAAGGCAAGCTGCTGCTGCGCCTTTTTCATGATGACGGCGCAGAAGTGTACCTGAACGGGCAAAAGATTGCTGCAGAAGGCGGCGCCAACGGCGATTATGAAATGATAACGCTTACGGATGAAGCCAAATCAAAGCTGGTAGCAGGTGAGAACGTGCTGGCCGTGCATTGCAACAATACCGGCGGCGGCACCTGGATAGATGCCGGCATCACTGAAGAGCTGGAAAATAAAACCGATGCCGCGGTAAAAGTAGCTGCGCAAACCGGCCGGAAAGTAACCGCTACACAAACCATGTACACCTTTACCTGCGGCCCGGTAAACCTGGAGGTAACCTTTACCTCTCCGCTGGTGCTTACCAACCTGGCGCTGCTCTCAAAACCCGTGTCTTATATTACTTATAAGGCCACGTCAACAGACGGCAAGGCGCATAATGTGCTCGTTTACCAGGGCGTATCTACCAACCTGGCGGTAAACCAGCCTACCCAGGAGGTACATGCCTCCCAGTACCTGAAGAAAGGCCTGCAGATACTGCGCGCCGGTACCACGGAACAGCCCGTGCTGCAAAAGAAGGGAGATAACCTGCGCATCGACTGGGGCTATGTATATGCCGCAGCGCCTGCGCCCACCGGCATTAAACAATATGTTACGCCGGAAGCCGCCGCCATTGGCAGCTTTATAGAAGGCCAAAACGGCGACACCGGTGTAACCGGGAAATCGCTGATG
>NZ_DASTRI010000031.1:0-10717 GCF_035761305.1 Chitinophaga sp.
CCAAACCGTAGTTGTACCGCTGAAATGCAAGGCCGTCAGCAGATTTCACATTACCATTGTAATCAATTCCCGAACCTCTCGCATAGGCCGTACCCCATATGCCCAGGGTAGGCATGGCTGTTTTTCCCAGCACCTTTTTACGGGCTTTACTCAATGCAATATTGGAATTATACAGTAAAAGCAACGGGTTTACGGTGGTATCTGCAGGCATATAACCGGCAGGTAACTTTATAAAATAACTGGTGTCGGTAACGGCGGGCAGCTTGTCTGTAGCCAGCAGGCCTGAAAGGGTAATGATCGTTTGTTCTTTGTACTTACGGCTGTTCAGCAGTTCCACCTTTGCCCTGGACATTTCAGCTTTCAGCAGCGCAGTATCTACACCCGGCTTGATACCGTTTATCACCAGTGACCTGGCTATTAATAAAGTTGCTTCTGTACGGGCAAGGTTTTCCTGGTAAACTTTCTCCAGTTCAGTGGCGGTGATAATATCGAGGTAAGCATTAATGACCCTGATCTTATGCTGAAATATTTCATTGCCTGCATCCGCCCTTGCATACTGCGCCCCGGCCCTGGAAAAATTTACCCGGGAGCCACGCTGCCCGAAAGTTACCGGCTGCCAGTTCAGCAGCAAACTGGCAGCACTGCCGAATACGCCCTCATAGTGGTTGGCCGCAGCGGGCGGCCCGCTGATTGGCACCAGCAACGGCGAATATACCATCCCGGTAATGTTGTTATAGGTGGCATAGTTAACCTGGTAGGAGGCGTCCAGTGAAGGTATCAGGGAGTTTTTACTGGTAGTGATCGCCTTTTCGGCTGCTTTTACCTCCCATGCTTTGGATTTTAACAATGGATAGCTGTCTTCCGCCAGCTGCAACAACGCTTTCAATGTTGTATCTGCCGGCGATTGTGAAAATGACAGCTGCGTATTTATTAACAGGCAGATAAGACATGATAAAAGCCTCAGCTTCACCCTGTACATGTTAATTTATTTAAAGGTGTCAAACTTCAGGAAAAGCAGGCGATAGGGTAAAAAAACGCTTTACACCTGCAGTGGTGGTTGTGAGCGCAAATATTGCAAATACCCCTACTGTTTTATGGTATATTTGAAAATATTCTGGTATCAACCGTTTTTCCGGAAAGAAAGAGGGGTTTGCCCGGTTTTTCGCCTGAAGTATTTTACGAAGTGAGAGGGATCGTTGAAATCAAGCAGAAATGAAATTTCCGCAATCGTATTATCCGTATATAAGAGCAACCTTTTGGCTTCACTGACAATAAATTCAGCCAGTACATCTTCTGCCGACTGATTAACCGCCTTCCGGCAGGCAGCATTTAAATTTTGCGGGGATGTGCCAAGCTGTTCCGCGTAGTAGTGCACTTTATTTTTCACTGTTTGTTCGGCGCCCAGCAATGAGAGCAATGATTGATACAAATTGGAGGTGATCTCCGCTTTACCGGTAAACGGTTTTACTTCTTCCAGCACATGAGCCAGCAGCGCTTTCAGCAAACCCTCCGTTACATGGTAGGCATATTTTCCCTGTTTCTTATCCGTTGCCGTAAGCAGGTCAAAGAGCCGGTGGGTGATGGTGCTATCTTTTGGGAAGATGCAGCTTTCCCGGCTAATCTGCGTAAAAAGGAATTTCAGCTCACTATCCATACTTTCCTCAATGAATGCCTTTTTAATGATGATAACAAACCCATCCGGTTCACTGTCCAATTCCCAGTAATGCACCTGGTCTTTCCGGACAAGGTACATAACCGGGGGCGTTACCTGGAATTTCCTGGAGTCAATAAAATGGTAGCCGCTGCCTTGTGAAAGGTACAGGATCTCAAAGTAGTTATTATGCTTATGGGGAGTAGTGTTCCTGATCTCTTTCCTGAACCTGGAAACCATGATCGATTTACCAGATTCGCTTTTATCTTTTACCTGTAATTTAGTTACCATAATGGCGTTTTAACCGGCAGTTCTCCGAATAACATCCTTTTTCCAAATTTATGGAAATCTTAATGACTTACCTGATTTGGGAGCGCTTTGTAAAAAGCCGCCTATGCCTTATGCATTTATTTGGCGGATTCAAAAATTTAAATTTACTTTGGACTACAAAGTACTTTCCAAAGTAAGAATAACAGTTAAAATGCATTCTTATGACCGCTAAAAACACCCGGCTTTTTGCCATTCTGATTACCATAGCAGTTTTATTATCCATACCGTTAATTGCAATGCAATTTACCAGTGAGGTGAACTGGACGCCCATAGATTTTATTGTAGCCGCCGTGCTGCTGCTGGGCACCGGCCTTTCGTGCGAGCTTGTATTGCGGAAGGTAAAGAAATTCAGCTACCGGGCTGCTATTTGCATTTCAATTCTCCTGGTTTGCTTTCTTGTTTGGGCGGAGCTTGCCGTGGGTATATTTGGTACCCCCTTTGCCGGCAACTAGTACGGCTGGTTGCTTTATGTTTCCATGTTTATAAACAAACAGAACGCGCTTGCGGCGGCGCTGTTCCGGTATGAACACTGCCGCGCACAAGCGCGTTTTTGCTTATTGTAATTCTTAATTCTGCGCGTCTATTGCTTCCTGGAGGTTATCAATCGGCGGTTGATTCAGCTCATACCCCGAATAGCCGAAGTTCTGGTTCAGCCGGCCTTCCCGGTTAGCGTCTATATCTCCCTGCGGCACCGGCCATAATATATGGTAGGGGCTCACCGTGAATACAGCGCCGTACGTGGTTTTTACATTCTTGCTGTAAAAATTATTGTACCGCATTACCCGCTCGTACCAGTAGCTGCTCCTGGATAGCTCATCTACCGTAAAGGTTTTGCCAAATTCATCGGCTTTGTGGGTAATAGCAAAAATGTAAGATACCCGGCTCAGCTCCATATGCCGCAGCTCTTCATAATAAAGCTCGCGGGCCCTTTCATCCATGATCTTTCCCATTGTCATTTCATCGGCAGTGTACATTTTTGTGCAATGCGCCCTGCGGCGGATGGTATTTACATCGTTAGCCGCATTTGCTTTGTCGCCTTTCCAGAAATAGGCTTCTGCACGCAGCAGGTAGGTTTCGGCCAGGCGGTAAATGTACCAGTCGCTGGCGCCGCCGTTATAGTTATCCACTGTTTCACTCCTGGGCGTTTCCACCCACAGCTTGTAATGGGGCCAGTCGTACCAGGCCCGTACGGTATCGGTCACCAGCAGCTTGCCGGCGCTGTTATAAAGCTGCAGCGGTTTCCCGTAATACGGATCGCCGCTGCTGAGCAGCGAAGGATTGTTATAAACCATGTCTTCCATACGCATCCAGTTGCCGGTGCTGGTGCTGTGACGCAGGTCGCTGGTATCATCCCAGATAGTGCTGGTGCTGTACCAGGTAGGCCTTAACATACCTACGCCCCGGCCATAGGTCTTGCGCAGGTCTATTTTGTCGTGCGTTAGCTTATAGCTGGTGCTCATGCCGGGTTTACCGGAAGGGGTGCTGATGAGCTGATTGCCGGTGCCTGAAATAAAAGGAAGCGCCATTCTCATAGTAAACATATCCTGGCGGCTGTTTGAAAACTCTTCCCGGCTAATGATATTATAAATGGCTTCTTTGTTGGTAGCGATGGATTTGTTGGGTCCCCGGTGCAGGTCCCAGATCACATTTCTTGTAATATTATGCACCGCCGGCATGGGATTTACGAAAGTGCCGAAAGGCTCCGTCATGAGCGAGTAGCCCGAGCTGTTGATAAGATCATTGGCTACTGCAATGGCCTTGTCAAACTCGCCCACTGCCAGGTAGCATTTGATGAGCAGCTGCTGGCAGGCGCCTTTGGTAACCATGCCAAAATCGCCGGTGGGCGGCACATGCGCCACTGCAAACTCCATGTCGCTCACCAGCTTTTGCAGTATCACCTCTCTTTTGGTTGAGCGGAAATTGAACTTCGGGGTAGTGATCTCCTTGGTGAGCAGCGGCACATCGCCAAAGTCAAATACCAGCCACAGGTAGCGGAAGGTGCGGTGAAAATAGGCCATGCCCAGCATCTGGTTCTTCAGGGTAGAGTCCAGCCCCGGCACCCTGTCTACATTGGATATAATGGTATTGGCGTATTTAACGCCTTTATATCCTTCAAACCAAAAAAAGTTAACCTTGTTGGTATTAATATCATTGTTATTGGAAGTAGGCGTGATCATGGCATTCAGGTCCTGCGCCGGCCCTGATTTATCGGTAGTGCCAATAACCGCCACGTCTGAAAAAATCAGGTCCGTGATCAGGGGCGCGGCCTCTCCTGCCCATACATGGCTAAGGTTCCTGTTACAGCTGGTAATAGCGGCTTCCAGCCCTTCCCTGGAAGTAAAGGTAACAGAGGGTTCATAAAAGGACAGCGGATCGGGCTTGAGCCAGTTTTTTGAACAGCTCAGGGGCAATTGCACGGCTATCCCCAACAGTATAATCCTTACAGTTTTATATAGTGTGATCTTCATGATAAACTCAGTTTGATACTTTAAAAAGTGGCAGTCAATCCAACTGTATAATACCTGGGCATTAATGAAGTGGTTTCCGGGTCCCAGTATTCCCAATCCTTTGCCCATACCGCAACATTGCGCACGCCTGCATATATCTTGAACTGGCTCATATCCAGCCGCCTGGTAATACTTGCCGGCAGCGAATAGGAAATAGCCACGTTATCCAGGCGGATATATGTTTTATCAATTACGCGCTTGGGCGTTATATTCTGCACGTTGGTGGAATTGAGCCTGGCATACGTGTCGGACGGGTGTTCCGGCGTCCAGTACTTCCTGACATAGGAACTGGTCCAGCTGGTGCCTGCGCCGAAATTATTCAAATAGTCGTCGGAGGTTGCCTTGTGGCCCCAGTTAGCATACAGGTTGAAGGAAAAATCGAAGTTCTTAAACAGCGTAAAATCGTTGCGCAGGGTCCAGCGGAAGCTTGGTGTGGTGGAACCCTGGAACTTTTTATCGTCGTTCGTGTACTTCCCGTCGTTGTTAACATCTTCCACCTTCACATCGCCCGGTATTTCGCCATAGCGGGCGGCCTGCTCCCTTTCGCTCTCCTGCCATATACCCTGCACTTTGTAATCCCATATAGAGGCAATATCGTGGCCAATGAACCACTTGTTGGATATATCGTCGATCTCCCTGGAGCCAACTACCTTGCCTTCATCATTCAGCACATCTTCATAAGTATAGTACAGATGCCGGATCTTGTTCCTGTTCATGAAGAAGCCCACGGTGGTGGTCCATTCAAAGTTTTTGCGCTCCATGTTCACCGATGTAAGGCCCAGCTCCAGGCCTTTGTTCACTACTTCGCCCAGGTTGGTGGTTACAACGCTGAAACCTGTAAAGTCGGGCAGTGACTGATCCATCAGCAAATCGGTAGTAGGCATGTAATATAATTCCAGGTTACCGGTAATACGGTTGTTAAGGAAACCAAAGTCAAGCCCTATGTTCCAGGCGGAGGTGGCTTCCCATTTCAGGTCGTAGTTGGCCATACGGTCCACATACAGCTGCGACAGCTCGTACACGGTGCCATCGGGCTGCACGTAAGGGTAACGTCCCGTACCTGTAGTAAGGTTAGACAGCGCCTGGTATATGCCAATGGAACGGTTACCGTTCATACCCCATGACAGGCGCAGCTTGCCCATGCTCATGGGCGACCAGTGGAAGAAACGCTCGTTGGCAAAGTTCCATGCAAATGCCAGCGCCGGGAAAGTGGCCCTGGGATTGGACGCGCCGAATGCGGAATACCCATCCCTGCGCACAGAGGCCGTAAGCATATACCTGCTATCGTATGAGTAGAACAACCTGGCCATTAACGCATCGCCCGTGCTGTGCTGGTCGTTGCTGCTAACGCTGGTTTTTAAGGGGTTGGCCGCGCCGATGTTGTGGAAGCCAAGGGCATCTGTGGGAGAGAAATCCGTAGCGGTAATGCTCTCGTTCCATGACTTATGCTCTTCTGCGTTCTGCAGCAGCGTTACCTTTACCTGGTGTTTTTTAGCAAAGGTGTAGTCCCATGTAATAATGTTATCTATCTGCCAGTCGAAATTCTTGGTGTTTTCCCTTACCACCTTGCCGTTATCAGACCACAGCGGATTCTGTGATGATTCATGATACCGGTTATAGAACCATTGCATGCGCGGTGAGAAGTTCATCTGGTAGGTGATATGAAAAGGCAGCTTAATGGTTTGGTAAATGGTGGCGTTTAAAACAGTGTAGCCTTTTTCCAGCTGCTTATACTGGTTACTGTAGGCGGTGTTAGTGCCCTGGTTCACGCTGGCCCCCATTGGCTGGCCGTCCAGCACACCATTTGTATCAAGCGGTGTGGCAAAGGGCGAGTTGTTAATGATCTGCCCTCCCCAGTCAACGGCCAGGTTACCATCTGAACGGTCCTGGAAATTGATGTTCACGCCGGTGTGCATCCATTCGTTCACCTTCCCGTCTACCTTAATATTAGACCTGTAAGCGCGGTATTTATCGCCTACAACAATGCCTTCATTATTCAGGTAGCCCATGGAAACATAGTAATTCAGCTTATCCTTGTTCCTGCCTGAAAAGCTTACATTATAATCCTGCTGCAGCCCGTGCTGGAAAGAGCCGTCGAACCAGTTGTAAGTTCTGCCCCTGTGATAGTTTGCCCTTTCCTTATCGAACAAGCCTATACGCAGCAGCCATATATCTTCAGGATCGCCTCCCAGGGCGTCGTAAGCCAGCCAGTCGTTGAGCGTAATGCCGTACTTCGACAGATTTTCCGGTGTCGGCTCCACGTATTTTGCCGGGGTGGCCCACCGGGTGGTGCTGTTAAACAGGTCCGTACGGTAGTTCAGGTAGCCCTGCGCGTCGTACACCTCACGTTTTTTACCCATGGTGGCAATGCCGGTGCTTGCGTCGAACCGGATGGTTGGTTTTTCTGAAGTACCTTTTTTAGTGGTGATGATGATTACGCCATTAGCCGACTTTGCGCCGTAGATGGCGGCGGCCGATGCATCTTTCAGCACATCAAAATGTTCTATATCCTGCGGGTTGATCTCCGACAGCTCTCCGAAGAATATTACGCCGTCGAGCACAATCAGCGGGTCATTGCCTCCTTTCAGGGAGCGCTGCCCGCGTATCAGCAGATCGCCGCCGCCTTTGGCCGATGTGTTCTGCGAAACATACAACCCAGGCACGCCGCTACGCAACAGGTCCTGCACAGAGCGCGGGCTCTCCTTTTCGAGCCGCGCGGTCTTCAGCTGGCTGATGGAACCGGTAAGGTCTTTCTTTTGCATAGAGCCATACCCTACCACTACCACTTCATTCATCTTCTGCTCCGCCACTTTCAGCTCTACCCGCAACGAAAAATCGGCGCCGGGCTTAAGGTCATAGCCCGAGAGGGTTTGTGTTTCAAATCCAATGTAGGAAAAGGTAAAGGTGTAGCCTGGCCCGGCCGGCAGCCGGCTGAAAGCAAAAACGCCGCTGCTGTCTGTTTGTACGGAGGCTGAAAAATTGCTGGCGGCGTTTTTAACGGTAACGCTAACGCCCCAAAGCGCTTCTCCTGTTTCTTCGCTTTTTACAATACCCGTAACATCTGAGCGATGTTGCTGCGCCTGCAGCAATAGCGGGATAAGGCTGAGCATAATAGCAATGCCCAGCAGTGCATACGTGGAACTCCATTTTTTCATCTTATAAACGCTGTCTTGTGTTTAGACAATAAAAGGCCCTGCCGCTGACCTACTCAGCGATCCAGGATATTTGACCCATATAATTCCGGCTAGTTTTTCTTTCTTATAAAATAATGTCCCTGCTGTTTTTCAATCGTAAGTTGGTTAAGCACTGCTATGTCATTCAGTATAGTTTCTAACGTGTCTGTTTTATGCATTCTTCCCGAAAAATATTTATTCTGTATGTCAGAAGGATAGTAATAAATATCCACCTGGTAATAGCTGCTGAGCTGATCAAACACCTCTGCAAGCGGCGATATGTCAAACGTGTACCAGTCGGGCCTGCGAACGGTATGCATTTCCCGGTTGGCCGGCCCGGCTTTTACCATCTGCTCTGCAGGCGCCTTACGTGTTATGCTTGCCAGCATGGTGAGCTTATTATAGGTCAGCTCATCGCCGGGCAGCAAAATTGCTTTGTCTTTCCATTTTTCATGGATAGTGTCAACCGCCGCTACCTGCACTTTTCCCTGGTGCAGCTTTACCTTTATCACATCACTTTCTGCAAATGCCTGTACGGTAAAGTGCGTGCCCAGCACTGTTGTTGCAAGCCGGTCTGAATACACCACAAACGGCCTGGCTTTATCTCCCGCTACTTTAAACAGGGCTTTTCCCCACAGGTAAACCATCCTGCTGTTGTGTGATACAAACGGTTCATAAAACCGGATGCTGCTGTTGGGCGATAATATTACCACAGAGCCATCATCGAGCACAATGCGCATCAGCGTATCGGAAGCATTCCTTCTTTCCGCCATCTGCGCCAGGGCCCCGGAAACGGCCCCGCTTTTTGCATCATAGTTTTTTTTACCAGCCTGGTACCATAACAGCCCAATGGCCAGTCCGGCCAGCACTGCAGCCGCCAGCCAGGCGGTTTTGGCTCTGTTCCCTTTTTTAAAGGAATGCCTGCTTACATTTTTAAACAGTTTCCTTGTAAGGCCAGGATCCAGCTCCTCATTTGTTGTAAAATTGTCCCAGTCGTCCTCACTAATGTACTTATTCCACTCTTCGGGATTATTCTGAAAATATTCCAGTACCTGCTGCTTTTCATCATCACTGCATTCATTCCTGAAATATTTATCAATCAGTTCCCTTTGCATCATTTCCAGTTAAGATAATTTGGAGCTTCTTAAATATATATCGTTTGAAAAAGGGGCATCCCCTAATGAGAAGAGAATTTTTTTTTCAGGGCAGGTATAACAGTAATAACAGCAGCAGCAGAAAGTTTCTTAAATAATTAAGGGCCAGCGACATATGATTTTCCACTGTTTTAACGGACAGGGAAAGCTGCTCGGCAATTTCTTTATAGGACTTCAGTTCATAACGGCTTAACTCGAACACTTTTCTTCTTACAGGCGGCATATTGTGCACTACCTGCTTTATGAGCAGCTGCAGCTCCTTGGCCTCTACTGCGTCGGTAATATTCCAGGCGCTGGCTTCCTCCGGGCTTTCCTGTTTCAGGTACCTGCTTTTAACAGCTTCCTTCCTGAGCAGATCAATACAGGTAGCGCGGGCAATATGGAATATCAGCCTGCTCACGGGCACTGATTCGTTCAGCCGCTGCCGGTAATCCCATAATTTAATGAATGTGATCTGCGTAGTTTCTTCTGCGATGTATTGGGAGTGGGTTTTGGATAAAATAAATAAATAGACCTTCCGGTGATATTCGTGGAACAGGTCACTGAAAACTGAAGTATCTCCTTCTTTCAATGCGGCAATCGTATTGAACGCGTACATGCTCCAAATATAAAAATAAAATCATTATTTGTACTTTACTATTAAACACACAAACATGCAAGCAATAAAAGTGCTGGTCACAGGCGCTACGGGCTACCTGGGCGGCTATGTTGCCCGCGAGCTTAAAAAGCGGGACTATTACACCGTTGCGCTGGTGCGCAATGCACAGAAGCTGGCGGCCAAAAGCATACCGGCAGACCAGGTTATAACCACAGCGCTTACGGATAAAAATGCGCTGGCAGATTGCTGCAAGGGAATTGACGTGGTATTTTCGGCTGTTGGCATTACCAACCAGAAAGACGGCCTTACCTATATGGATGTGGATTACCAGGCCAACCTTAACCTGCTTGAAGCCGCCAAACGCAGCGGGGTAAAGCAATTCATATACGTTGCCGTTTTGCATGGCGATCAATTAAGGCGCCTGAAAATATGCGCTGCCAAGGAAAAATTTGTAGATGCATTAAAAAGCTCGGGCCTGCATTATTGCGTGATCCGCCCTACAGGCTACTTTTCGGATATGGAAGAATTTTATAAAATGGCGGAAAAGGGAAGGATCTTTTTATTCGGCAACGGCCAGTATAAAACCAACCCTATACATGGCGAAGACCTGGCCACTGTTTGCGTAAATGCCATTGAGGGCCGGGAGCAGGAGATAAATGTTGGCGGGCCTGAAATATTAACGCACGGGCAAATTGCCCGCACCGCCTTTTCGGTGGCCGGCCGCCCCGTAAAAATCACTCATATCCCCCACTGGATCAGGAAAGGGTTATTATTTCTTTTAAGAACTTTTACCAGCAGCAAAACTTACGGGCCTATAGAATTTTTTATGACAGTGCTTTCTATGGACTTTATTGCGCCGGCCTTTGGAACGCATACGCTGCAACGCTATTTTGAAACATTAAAAGCCGCGCGTAAAGGGAGTTAAGACGGGCGCCTGCTGTCAGAAAGTTTCGTTCAGGTTTAAAAAGAATCCTTTGGAGCCGTAGCGGCCAAAAGCATAGTCCAGGCACAAATTGGTGCGCGTGGCTTTATTGAAAAGAATGCGCAGCCCCGCACCGGCAGCGGGCTGCCATACCTCAAACAGCCGGGTGCCCATACGGTCGTTAGCTGTTTCCACATTCACAAAAGCTACCCCGCTAAACAGCTTGTTACGGGTAATGGGAAAACGGTATTCTGTTTCCGCATAAGCAAACTGCGTGCTTTTAAAATAGCCGCCCACGTACCCGCGCCCGCTGCGGAAGCTGGGATCGCGGGTGGTGCCGGGCAGCTCAAGAAAGGGCACCTCACCGGAAACCACGCCCGAG
>NZ_DASTRI010000032.1:0-12954 GCF_035761305.1 Chitinophaga sp.
TTTTCAGCTCCAGCTCTTTAACAGTGCTCTCCAGCTTCAGCTTATCAAGCTGTGTATTCCGGCTCCGGTCTATATAATGCCAGATGAAATAGATCAGCCACCAGATGGAGGTGATCAGGAAGTTTGACAGCAGGCCGCCTACTACCTCACGGCGCGAAAACAGCTTATGCGGCTCGGGGCGCAGCATATTACCCACCAGGGTGGCGCCCAGGTAAATGATAATGCCGGTGCCTATCATTAAACAAAAGAACAATAATACCTGCTTCTCAAAGCTGTACTGGAACCAGTTCTGGCGGTTTATCAGCTTGCGGAGCAGGTGTGTAGACAGTATGCCGAAAGTGATTAAGATTGCAAAGTTTACTAAATACGACGGTTCTACCTTACCCACATAGGAATACGCAAAAAAAACATTGGTCACAAAATACGCTGTCCATCCCAATATCTGGCACCACCAATATTTTGATATGTGTTTAAACATCAATCTGAAATTAGTAAACTGTTCATTTATTTCAAAAATACCATACGGCACTGCCGGCCTGAAAGCAAATGTTATCAAAGGGCGGAAGTCCGGATAGGTGGATGTGCGGACGTGCAGATGAATGCGTGGCTTTTATTCCGTTACCGGATTGCCGCACATCTGCATTTTTGCGCATTTTTTAGCTATTTTTGCTATATTTATAATACACCCTGATCCGGTATGAACATAACTCCCGGCCCCCTACTGGGCCAGATACAATATCCCGCCGATTTGCGGAAAATGAGCAAAGAACAGCTTCACCAGGTTTGCGAAGAACTGCGTCAATACATTATTGATGTGGTAAGCGTGCATGGCGGGCACTTTGGGGCCAGCCTGGGAGTGGTGGAGCTTACCACTGCTTTGCATTATGTGTTCAATACCCCGTACGACCAGCTGGTATGGGACGTAGGCCACCAGGCATACGGCCATAAAATACTTACCGGCCGCCGCGAAGTATTTCATACCAACCGGAAATATAAAGGCCTCAGCGGCTTCCCTAAACGGGATGAAAGCCCTTATGATACATTTGGCGTAGGCCATTCCTCCACCTCCATTTCCGCTGCTTTGGGCATGGCTATTGCCTCCCAGCAAAAAGGGGAATTTGACCGGCAGCACATTGCCGTAATAGGCGATGGCGCCATGACCGCCGGTATGGCGTTTGAAGCCCTGAACCACGCCGGCGTATCAAACGCCAACCTGCTGATTATCCTGAACGATAACTGCATGTCTATAGACCCTAATGTGGGCGCGCTGAAAGAATACCTCACCGATATTACCACCTCCCACACCTACAACAAGCTGCGGGATGATGTATGGAACCTGCTGGGCAAGCTGCCGGTAGGCAAACGCTTTACCCGGGAAATGGCCTCCAGGCTGGAAGCCGGCTTTAAAGGCGTGGTATCAAGCTCCAGCAACCTGTTTGAGTCTTTCAAGCTGCGCTATTTCGGACCTATTGACGGGCATAACATTATTAAGCTGGTAGATACCCTGCAGGACCTGAAAGACATTCCGGGCCCTAAACTGCTGCATATTGTTACCACTAAAGGTAAAGGGTATGCGCTGGCAGAAAAGGATCAAACCACCTGGCACGCACCGGGGCTGTTTGATAAAATCACCGGCGAAATTTTCAAAAAGCCGGTTACCACACCGCAGCCGCCCAAATACCAGGATGTATTTGGCCACACCATCATAGAGCTGGCAGAACAAAACGAGCGCATTATGGGTATTACCCCTGCCATGCCCTCCGGCTCGTCCCTGAAATTTATGATGGAGAAAATGCCGCACCGCGCTATAGATGTAGGCATTTGCGAGCAGCACGCCGTTACCCTTTCAGCCGGTTTGGCCACACAGGGCATGCGGGTGTTCTGCAACATTTACTCTTCGTTTATGCAGCGCGCCTATGACCAGGTGATACATGATGTAGCCATTCAAAAGCTGCCGGTTATCTTTTGCCTGGACCGCGCCGGCCTGGTAGGCGACGATGGCCCTACCCACCACGGGGCTTATGATATAGCGTATATGCGCTGCATTCCGAACCTGGTGGTAAGCGCGCCTATGAATGAGGAAGAGCTGCGCAACCTCATGTACACCGCACAGCTGCCGGACAACCAGCTGCCCTTTGTAATACGCTATCCCCGCGGGCAGGGCGTTATGCCCGACTGGCGCCAGCCATTTAAAGAAATTAAAATAGGCACCGGCCGCAAGATCCGCGATGGTAAAGACATTGCCATTCTTTCCCTGGGCCACCCCGGCAATTTTGTAACAGAAGCCTGTAAAGAGCTGCTGGCCGATGGTTTGCAACCCGCGCACTATGATATGCGTTTTGTAAAACCATTAGATACGGAAATGCTGCACGAAATTTTCCGGCAGTTCAATAAAGTCATCACCGTAGAAGACGCTTCCCTGACCGGCGGATTTGGCAGCGCCATACTGGAATTTATGGCCATGAACGGCTACCATGCAGAAGTGAGGATGTTAGGCATTCCCGACCGTATTGTAGAACATGGCAAGCCCGAAGAGCTGCACCGTGAATGCGGGTACGATGCTCCGGCCATTGCTGCTAAAGTGCGGGAAATGCTGAAAAGCAAGATTACTGTTATAGCAGAATAACTGAGCTTAAAAATAACAGGTGAAGCATGAAGGCATACCACCACCTTTCGTGCTTCACCTTTTTCTTTTCAGTATATTTGAACCATGCCGGATCTTTATCTTCGTTTACACATTACCGGTATTATACAGGAAACACCGGACACCTATACTTACTGCCTGGAAAACACGGCGCCGGAGCCGGTAATTTACCAGGCGGGGCAATTCCTTACCTTCCTGGTAGACATACATGGCACTACCTACCGCCGCTCTTACTCCCTGAGCTCTACACCGGGCATAGACGCTCATTTGGCGGTTACCATCCGCGAAAAACAAAACGGAGAAATCTCCCGCCATATTATACGGCATTGGCAAAAGGGCGATGTGGTAACATCACTGCTGCCCAGCGGGCGCTTTACGCTGGACCGGATAGCCGGCCGGCCCCGCTCCATTTTTTTATTTGCAGCCGGCAGCGGCATTACACCTGTTTATTCGCTGTTAAAACATATCCTGTACCGGGAGCCGGCGGCCAGGGTAATACTGCTGTACAGCAGTCCCGCCCCGCAGCAAACCATTTTCTTTAAACAGCTGCAGGCATTGCAGGAAAAGTTTAGCCGGCAGCTGCAATGCATTTACTTTTTCAGCCAGCAGGGATTTGATGACAACAGTGCGCCGCGCCGCCTGAGCAATATACTGCTGGAGCCACTGGTAAATAAGCTGCTGCCGCATAGTGAGCATGATAAGGCCGCCGCGCAGTTCTTTGTCTGCGGCCCGCCCGATTACATGCGCATGATTATGCTTACGCTTACCTTTATGGGTTTTGATGCCAGCCAGCTGCATAAAGAGAACTTTGTGGTAAACACCGGCGTAAAGCTGGAAAAGGCAGGGCGCCCGCAGGATGCAACGCTTAAACAGGTACGGCTGCATGTTGGCGCTGCTACCTACAACATAAAAGTACCCGGCAACCAGGATATACTGAGCAGCGCCCTGCAGCAAGGCATTACCCTGCCTTACAGCTGCAAAGGCGGAGTATGCGGCTCCTGTACGGCCAAATGCACGCAGGGCAAGGTGTGGCTGGCGGTGAATGAAGTGCTGACCGATGCGGAGGTGGCACAGGGACTGGTGCTTACCTGCGTGGGCTACCCGGCAAGCGATATGGTTGAGATTGTACTGTGAATGGCAGCTGCTGCCAAACTAATAATTTAAATTTTGTACCAATGTAAACATTATTATAACTCAGCCGCTCCGGCAAGTTTTTGCTGCTTATGCCATTTTCTCTTAAATTCTCGCTAAAATCCGCTATGCGCTATCACCCGTTAGGGCAGGTTTGTGTATGTTTTACAGGTACAGCCTTATGGGTATGCTTGCTTTACCTTTGTAACCGCTTTTTACCCCTGCCCTCATGGGCTGTTTATGGCGGATTTGCCGTACTGAGCACTTTGCTGTTATTATACCTGTTACATCATTACCACCACGCCGTACAATATCAACGTGTATTTGACGCCCATCCCATACCCATGTGGATATACGAGTGCGGCACGCTGCGTTTCCTGGCTGTAAACCAGGCTGCCATTGATAAATACGGGTATAGCGGAAAAGAGTTCCTGCTACTAACTATAAAGGATATACGTGATCCGAAAGAGGCGGAAAGGATAGTGGAGAACCCGCTGCTGCACTATGATGGCGCACATTACCGCGGCCTGTGGAAACACCGCAGGAAAAACGGCACCAGCTTTTATGTAGAGCTGTACGGACATGATCAGCGTTACCTGGGCCGTAAAACACGGGTAATAATGGCGGTGGATGTAGATGAAAAAATAAGGGAAAGCCATGAAGCAAAAGAAATAGGCATCCGTTATGAGCTGCTGGCCAAAGCCACCAAAGACGCCATTTTTGACTGGGATGCCGTTAATGACCGTGTAACCTGGAACCATGGCGTTTATACCCTCTTTGGCTACCAGCCCAACGCTGTTGCAAACAGCAGCTGGTGGCTGAACAAAGTGCATCCTGACGACCGGGAACGCGTGTTAAACACCCTGCGGGGGTATATGACCAATACAGCTGCTTTTTTTGAACAGCAGTACCGCCTGCTGTGCGACAACGGGCGCTATAAAAATGTGCTGAGCCGGGGCTATATTATACGTGAAAACCAAAAAGCCGTACGCGTAGTAGGACTGCTGCAGGATATTGATCCCATTATAGAAAAACAGCGTATTATACGCCGCCTGCACCAACAGGGTAAAGGTCTGCGGGAAATAGCCAGGATTAACTCGCATGAGATCAGGCGCCCGGTAGTGTCAATCCTGGGCATTACACAGCTGCTTACCGACCGGTATAATGATGACCCTATTCTTAATAACCAGCTGATTAACTGGCTGCACAGCAGCACCTCCGAGCTGGATGACATCATTCACAAGCTGGAAGAGAAAGTAAGGGAAATAGAGCAGGGGCCGGAAGGATGAATAAACAGCGGTTAGCGTTAATAAGCCGTTTACAGCCGGCAACCCCGTGTATCAACGCCGGCTGCCTTTTTAGCTGCTGCTGCTTTATTTTACAAATTGCTCGAACTCGTTTTTTAGCTCACCATATAATTTATGAAAGGTTTCCATACGGTCGTGCAGCGCCGGGTAATCTGCTACAGGACGATCATCATGTATTACATACACGTTGTTGGATAACTTTTTGGCAGTCTGCTTCAGGTCGTGGTACAGCTCATCAGCCACTTCCAGCTGGCAAATGAACTGGTTTTGAAAGTGCTCAACATGAGCCAGCATTTCAGCATCTGTTTTCTTATGTGCCATTTCTTCCAACCTGCTGCGCATGGCACGCATTTCCTGCCGCACGGCATCTACATCACTTTTCCAGGAATTAATTTGCTGCAGGTCGTTCGTCTGTGTTGGGATCTCCATGGTGCATTGATTTTTTAGCAGTTAAATGATGAAAAATAATAGTGGAGTTGCTCATCATTTCCAATAGCTTTTATTCAATATCCATTGCACATCGTGAAAGCCATACCTAAGTTACAACCTTTTTATTTATTACCGTTAAACCAGTGTATGCCGTCCATAATGCCCGCTGCTCCCGGCTTTGGGCTTTGCAGCACATGGGTATGGTGCAGCGTGTACTGCAACAGCGCGGGTTCTGCAGCGCCCACTACCACACCGCGGAAGCCGGCATCATACAGGGAGCGGTCGTTCATGGTATCGCCGGCTACCAGCACCTTGCCGGCGGGATAATTGAGCTGTGTTATCAGCTGCACCAGGGTGCTGCCTTTATTAACGCCTGCGGGCATTATATCCAGGAAACGGCCTGCAGACTGTATTACATCGCACTCCAGCTCTGTAGCTATCTGCACTGCTACATCTATAGCAGTGGTATCATCATAGTAAAAAGAGCAGCGGCGTTGCTGCGGCACCTCCTGGTAACGCAGGCCGGCCACCTGTTCCATACGCATGCGCACCAGCTCCTGCCCCGGCCACTTTTTTTCAATGGCAGCCTGTACCGGCTGCACAGGAAGCAGGTTATGCCCGTGCACAATGGTAGCGCCTACATCGCAAATAATGTAATCCGGGTTGGGTATGGCCGGATCGTCCAGCAGGGGCTGCACGCTGGGCAGCCCTCTGCCGGTAACAAATACCAGGCGCAGCTCATGCTGCAGCCGGATCCACTCGTATAACCCGGTACGGTCGGCCGGGCTGCCGCCCAGGAACGTACCATCCAGGTCTGTTGCCAATAATAACATGCTTATGATTTTACGCCTTCCTCAGCGTTTGTTCTGTCCTTTTGTTCGTGCACATACAGTGTTTGTACCGGTAATGCAAACTCAATATTTTCCTGCTCAAAAGCATCAAACATCTCCAGGTTAATAGCCTGCTGATAATCCATATACTTATTATAATCGCCGGTAAGCACAATATATACTACCTCAAACTCCAGCCTGGATGCGCCAAAGCTTAGAAAATGCGCACGGTCAAACCGTACTCCTTCCATGTGGGTAATAATATCCTTTACAATGCCGGGTACCTTAGCCACTTTGCTTTTTGGTGTGTGTAACGGAACACCAAATTGAAAAACAATCCGCCGCGTTTCCATACGCTTGTAATTGTGCACACGCGAGTTGGTAAGGTCGGTATTGGAAAACACCAGCTGCTCACCGCTAAGGCTGCGCAGGCGTGTGGTTTTAATGCCAATATACTCCACCGTGCCCATTTTATCCTGCACAATAATAAAATCGCCTATTTCAAACGGGCGGTCAAAAAAGATCACAAAATAGCTGAACAAGTCGCCTAATATGGTTTGCGCGGCCAGCGCAATGGCAATACCGCCTATACCCAAACCAGCCACAAACGTGGTTACGTTTACGCCCCAGTTATTCAGCAGGAACAGCATACCAATGATCCATATTACAGCTGATATAATAACCATAATGCCTCTTACCTGCCGGGTTTTTTCTTCGCCATTCTCCTGCTTTGAGAGATAGCCTGTTAACAGGAACTGCAGGGTATTGGTAATAGCTCTTATAATAAATACGGTTACACACAGGGAGAACAATATTTTGATCACATGATCCCATTTGGGCGGCAGGTTCAGGTTACCTAATGCAATAAAAATTACTATGGCATACAGCACCGGCACCAGTGATCGCCGGATAGCTACCACCAGGAAATCATCTGCCTTGTTATCTGTTCTATTTACCCATTTTTGCAAACGGTTCAGCACTATACGCTTTATAACCTGCAATAAAAGGAACCCTACTAAAATAATCAGCGCAGAAATGCAGTAGTTCAACAATGTATTACCCCAATACACCTGTTGTAATAAATCCATGGCAATCTAGTTTTATGGGTGAATAAATGTATTACGCTATGCAGTAGTGCAATAATAAGCATCCTCAAAAAAAGGACCGGTCTTTAGCGCCCATCTTTTACATGAAACGCATTATTTTTTTATTAACGGAAACAGGTTGGGGTGCGGAGCGCCATTTGCAGGCGCATAATTGAATATTCAGCGGTTATATGCAGTGTTGCCTGTAGTTACCAATGCTGCGGCATATTTGCAGGCTATCAGCAGGTATAAGGCAGCGCCGGGCATTTACCGGTTTGCATAGTTGTGCCCGGAATAAATAATGCTTATATTCAATAGGTAAAAAATATCCACGTATGAAAACAGCCTTTTCCGTTCCCCTTGCCGCCTGTGTGCTTTCTCTTACCCTTGCCGCCTGCCGTACAGGCCCCGTCCGGAATAAAGATGGCACGCTTACCATAAATGGTATTACCTTCCGCGACCTCAATAAGAATAGTAAGCTGGATGTTTATGAAGACCGGCGGCAGCCGGTGGAGCAGCGCGTAAATGACCTGCTGCGGCAAATGACGCTGGAGGAAAAAGCCGGCATGCTGTTTATTAACGGCACCAAAGTGAATGCAGACGGTACGCTGGATGATAAGCCGGACAACAGTCCCATGCCTGTACCAGCTGCCATAAAGCTGATGGATGAAAAAAAGATGAACCATTTTAACCTGTGGCAGATACCGGCGGCACCCAAGGAAATGGCTACCTGGTATAATAACCTGCAACAGCATGCAGCAGCTACCCGTTTAGGCGTTCCCGTAACCATTGCATCGGACCCGCGCAACCATTTTTCCAATAATATTTTTGCAATACAGGCCACCCGTTTCTCCCAATGGTGTGAGCCTTTAGGGCTGGCCGCCATTGGCGATACCGCTGTAACACGCATGTTTGCCGATATATCGCGCAGGGAATACCTGGCCGTAGGCATACGCGAAGCACTGCACCCGCAGGCCGACCTGGCCACTGAACCGCGGTGGCCCCGCATTAGCGGCACTTTTGGGGAAGATGCGCGGCTGGCCGCTAAAATGACCGCAGCTTACATACGCGGCTACCAGGGCGATACCCTGGGTGCGCAAAGCGTGGCCTGCATGACCAAACACTTCTCCGGCGGCGGTCCGCAAAAAGGCGGGCTGGACCCGCATTTTGAATTTCAGCAGGGACAGGTATATCCCGGGCATAATTTCAACTACCACCTTATACCCTTTGAAGCTGCTTTTGCTGCGCATACAGCCGCTATTATGCCTTATTATGGTGTGCCAACAGACCAAACGGACGAGAATGTGGGTTTTGGCTATAACAAGGCCATTATAACGGGTTTGCTGCGGAATAAATATCATTTTGATGGTGTTGTGTGTACAGACTGGGGCCTGGTTACCGATCTTAAAATGGGCAGTGTAACCTGGCCGGCCAGGGCCTGGGGCGTAGAAAAGCTGAACACAGCGCAGCGGGTAAAAAAGATACTGGATGCCGGTGTAGACCAGTTTGGCGGTGAAAGCATTCCGGAAGTAGTGGTACAGCTGGTAAAAAGCGGGCAGGTGAGCGAAGCACGTATAGACACATCCGTTAGGCGGCTGCTGCGGCAGAAATTTGAGCTGGGCTTATTTGACAATCCTTTTGTGGATGCCGGCAAAGCAGCCACCATAATAGGAAATGCCGACTTTCAATCGGCAGCGGAAGCCTCCCAGCGCAGGGCCATTACCTTATTGAAGAACGATGAAAAAAAGCTGCCGCTGAAGGCCGGCGCCCTGCGTATTTATGTAAAAAATATTGACGCAAAAACAGCCGCACGGTATGGTATTGTGGTGGATAAGCCTGCAGACGCGGATGTAGCCATTATACGGCTGAACACCCCATGGTACCCTGTAAATACGGCTAATCCCTTTGCGCAGATGTTCCACCACGGCGATCTTGATTTTAAAGGCAGGCAGCGCGACAGCATTCTGCAGCTGCTGCACGCGGTGCCTACCATTGTGGATATTTACCTTGACCGGCCTGCCGTGATACCGGAGATCAGCAAAGCAGCCAAAGGATTGCTGGCCGATTTTGGCGCCAGTGACGCCGCTGTGCTGGACGTAGTTTTTGGCCGCGCCAACCCGGGCGGCAAGCTGCCCATAGAGCTGCCATCCTCTATGGAAGCGGTACGGCAGCAAAAAGAAGATGTGCCGTATGACTCCCGTAACCCGTTGTATAAGTTTGGCTTTGGGCTCAGCTATTGAGCATTCATAATTACCCAAGCTCGGCCTGCAATGTAATATTTGTGTTCAGCAGCCGTGATACGGGGCAATTATTTTTTGCATCCTCTGCCAGCTCCTGGAACCGGGCTTTATCAAGGCCGGGCACGGTAGCCTGCAGCTGCAGATGGCTGCCGGTAATAGCGCCGTTCTCAAGCGTAATGGTAGCCACTGTAGTAATATCTTCAGGGGTAAAGCCGGCGCCGGTTATAAGAAAGCTAAGCTTCATGCTGAAACAGCCTGCATGCGCTGCCGCTATCAGCTCTTCAGGGTTAGTGCCCGTGCCTTCTTCAAAACGGCTGCTGTAAGTGTAAGGCGTTTTATTTAATATGCCCGTTGGCGTAGTAAGGTTGCCCTTGCCTTCCTTACCGGTGCCCTGCCAGTTAGCGGTTGCAGTCCTTTTCATTATCTGTCTTTTTTGAGGTGAGTTGTAAACAATACTGAAATTACTAAAAAAAACCGCCCCGGTAATAACCGGGACGGTTTACGTTTTCTCCTGACAACTGATTCCTGCATCTCTTATAACAGTACTGCTAATGGTTTCCTGATCTTTTACGAAACGGTGCCTTGTTTATGCCAATCAATCGTTATTGCCTTGCTGTTGTTACTCCTCACCCGTTATCATCTTCACCATTGCCAGGGGATTGTTTTTCCTACTGCTATTCCGTGCTGATTTACCTTATTAAAATCGTCTGTCCGTATGAACCCTTTCTATTACTATGTTATTTATAATGCTTATTGTTTGATAAGCTGTACGCTGGCCAGCAGCTTTACATCATCGCCTAATACTACGCCACCGGTTTCGGTAGTTGCGTTAAATGTAAGGCCAAAGTCTTTACGGCTTACTTTGCCGCTCAGCTCAAAACCGGCTTTGGTTTGGCCCCAGGGATCTTTTTGTGTGCCGCCGTACTCTACGCTCAGCTCAACCGGGCGGGTATTACCGCGAATGGTAAGGTCGCCGGTTACTTTATAATTTTCTTCGTCTAATTTCTTTACCTCTTTTGATACAAAAGTGATTTTGGGGTGATTGGCGGCATCAAAAAAGTCAGCGGCCTGCAGGTGAGCGTCGCGGTCTGCATTTTTAGTGCTGATGCTGGTTACATCTGCCTCAAACTTAATATTGGCGTTAGCAAAATCATCACTGCTGGTTTCAACGGTACCGTCAAAAGCAGCAAACTGCCCGGTTACAGAGGTGATCATCAGGTGTTTTACTTTGAATTGAACTTCGCTGTGGGCAGGATCAATTTTCCAGGTTGTCATAATGTGTTTTGTTTAAATAGTTAGTATATAAAATCAGTTGTTCCTTACCGGGTGTTACAGGTGCCCCATTTTGCCGGCATTATAGTCGTCAATGGCCTGCATAATTTCCTGCTGTGTGTTCATCAGGAATGGTCCGTAGGCAAAAATGGGCTCATCAATGGGTTGGCCATTAAGCACCAGCAGGGTAGCATCCGCTATAGCTGTTACTGTTATTGTTTCCCCGGCGGTATCAAACATGGCTATCTCCACTGACCCGGCAGTATGGGTGTTGTTATAGTTCACCTCACCATGCAGCGTTACAATGCCGGTATTAAAACCGTCAGGCAGGTGCAGCGTAACGGTATCGCCGGCTGCCAGCTTTACATCCCACAGGTTAAGGGGTGTAAAAGTATGCGCCGGACCTTGCTGGCCATTAAATGTACCCGCAATTACACGCACATGGCTGTTGCTGCCTACAGGCACCACGGGTATCTGCTCTTTTAAAAGCTCCTGGTAGCGCGGAGCCGTCATTTTATAGGCCTTTGGCAGGTTTACCCATAATTGGGCTATCTCAAGCGTGCCGCCGCGTTTTGTGAATTCCTGCTCGTGCTTTTCCTCATGCACTATGCCGGAAGCAGCCGTCATCCATTGCACGTCGCCGGCATGCAGCTTACCAAAGTTACCCGCAGAGTCGCGGTGCTCCAGTGCGCCCTGGTAAACAATGCTCACGGTTTCAAAGCCGCGGTGAGGATGCTCATCTACCCCACGGGGCTTATTCCCGGGCGGAAAATAAGCCGGCGCTGCATAATCCAGCAGAAAGAAGGGGCTGATGCGCCTTCCCAGGCGGTTCCCGTTGGGAAACACGTTCTGCACACTAAATCCGTCACCCACCATATGCGGCGCCGGCGCCTTATATATTTCACTTACCTTTTTTATTGTTGCTGTTGCACTCATAATTACCTCCTGAATACGACACAAAATTACACGTTGCAACAAATGTTGGAAATGGATTAATTGAGGTATGTGGTGTACTTTTTTTGGAGATTACTTTTATAAAATAGGTGCGCTGAAGGTACCCCCACCTATTGTTGCGCCGGCAGCGCGGGCGGTATCGCGGAAATCGGAAGGGCTTTGGTTGGTGTATTTCTTAAAAAAGCGGCTGAAATAATGGGGGTCTTCAAAACCCAGCTTGTACGCTATTTCCTTGGCGGTAAGATCGGTATTGTATAAATAGCGCTGGGCTTCCAGGATAATGCGGTTGCGGATATGCTCTCCCGCTGTAATGCCCGACAGCTGTTTGCTGATGTCATTAAGCAGCACCGGTTTTATATGCAGCTGGTCTGCATAATCCGACACATTTTTTAAATGATGGTAATGCTCCTCTATCAGGTTTTTGAAGTGCAGGAATACCGAGCTGTTGTGGGCTGCAAACTGTTCGGGCACAGCGGCCATGCTGGCGCCTTTTATACGGGAGGCCAGCACCAGGAAATACCGTAGCAGGCTATGCAGCGCTGTTTCATAGCCGGCTTCCTTTTCCCTCATTTCCCGCAGCATACGCTGCACAATTACCTCAAACTCCTTCTCCTGCTCGGCATCCAGGGTAATAACGCTGCTGAACTGGTTATTGATGAACAGGCTGGATTGTATGCCTGCCATATTTGCAGCCTCCTGCATGCACATAAAAGCATCGGGGAAAGCAATCATATAACCGTCTACCTTTTCGCTGAAGTGCATTTTGTGCACCTGCCGCGGGGCCAGGAAAAAGAGGGTGTTCCGCTTTACCACATGGGTAACGGTGTCAATAGTATGTTTAAGCTCGCCTTTCTTTATCCAGTAAATGGTATAAAACTCGTGCCGGTGCGGCGTTTCGTTGTGGGCAAAGAAATCGGGGCCCATGGAGCAGAGGGTGGAAACCACAAAAGAGGTATCTGCCTGGGCATATTCCGGCAGCGACACTATTTCAATATGATCTTTCTTATCTGCCATCAGTCTTTTTCAAAAGTACCTGCTATTTCCTCGTCCCTGTCTGCCGGA
>NZ_DASTRI010000033.1:0-5969 GCF_035761305.1 Chitinophaga sp.
CTATGTGCAGCTGAATACCGGCAGCGGTAAAAATGCTCAAACCTGGGTGCAGTACGACAACCTGCCCGGCAATGACGATAAGGAGCCGTACTGGCCGGGCGATGCGCAGGTGCATGGCAATACCGTGCAAATGCTGCTAAGCCACCTGAAATACAACAGCAGCGGCGGACTGGATCACCCCGGCACAGACGTGGCTGTTTTTTCCCTGCCTGGTATGACCTTAACCCAGGTGATTAAAGATAAATTTACCGGTAACACCACCTATGACGGCGGCCTGCTTACAGACGCCGACGGTTATACGTACATGTACGGCGGCACTGATAACGGCGTGGCAGTGGCCCGCGTAGCCAATAACGACCTTACCGGTCCCTGGCAGTTCTATACCAACAGCGGCTGGCAAAACACACCGGACAGCCGCGTAATAATGACGGACAAGGCTTCTATTCCCAATGTATTTAAATCAGGCAGTACCTACTATTTTGTTACGCAGAACCCGAACATTTATCTCAGCAAGGATATTTACATTTACCAGGGCAATACCCCGGTTGGGCCGTGGAGCAATAAAAGAACCATTTACCAGGAGCCTGGTATTGACGGTGTGCTTACCTACAATGCGAGCCTTCACCAGGAGCTGTCGCGCGAAGGTGAGCTGGTGCTGTCTTACAATACCAATCCCCTCAGCTTTTGGGATAACTTTGGCGCACCGGGCAGCGCCGATAAATACCGGCCCTATTTTGTAAGGATTTATAACTGGAAGTAGCAGGGGCGCAGAAAGAATGTAAAATGTAAAATTTTAAATACTAAATACAAAAGTAAAATACCGCGAAACCAGGTACGGTATTGGTCAATCGGCGTTTACTTTTACATTTTTCATTTTAGATTTTACATTTTACATTCTTTTAAGTTCACTATTTCATATCGCCCGTTCCCCAGGCTTTATTGGGCTGGCTGCCCATTTCCAGCTCCAGCGTGCCGCCGGCGGTAATGGCGGCGTGGTCAATGTAGCAATAAGGATAGGGCTTGCCGTTTAACCATGCCCGTTGTATGTAACGGTTGGCGGGTGAGTTATTCCTGGCTTTGATAATAAACTGCTTTCCTTTGGCATAAGCGGGGTCCAGCTGAATGGTAACGCTGTTAAAAACAGGGCTGGTTATTTCATACCGCGTGCTGCCGGGGCATACCGGATGCAGGCCGCTGGCCGCCAGCACATACCAGGCCGACATTTGCCCCACATCTTCATTCCCTACCAGGCCCTCTACACTATTGTGATAGGCGCGTGCGCATATCTCACGCGTCCATTTTTGGGTAAGCCAGGGCGCCCCCAGCCGGTTAAACAAAAAGGGTACATGATGCACCGGCTCATTGGCGTGGTTGTAATAGTTGTTCCACATCATATTGGCCGGCACTTTTTCAAAAAAGGCAGTCAGGTCGGCCAGCGCCTTTTCGCGGCCGCCCATCAGCGCTGTCATGCCGGGAACATCCTGCGGTACAAACCATCCCTGCTGGTAAGGGTTGCTTTCTATACAACCATACCCCTGCTGCATACGTCCTTCCGCAGGCAGCGGTTGCCAGGTGCCGTCTTCATTCCGGGGGCGGAACCATCCGCTGGCGGTATCAAAAACATTGCGGTAATATTCCGCGCGCGGCGCATATTTCTTTTCATCTGCCGTTTGTCCCAGGTCATGGGCCAGCTGCAGCAGGCACCAGTCTGCATACGCATATTCCAGGGTTTGCGATATGCTGAGTGAGCCGGCGGTGTAGCCTTTATCGCTGTTGCCGAATTTTTCGCAGGTATTGCGCGCGTACTCGTAGGCTTGCTTTACGTTAAAGTTGCGGATGCCCTTTGCATAGGCGTCGGCGATTACCGATACCGCGGGGTTGCCGATCATGCAGCCGCTGTAGCTGTTCAGGAACTCCCACCGCTCCAGGTAGCGGTTACCGCTTTCACCGGCCAGCGTTACCAGTGAGTTGATCATATCGTTCACAACAACGGGGTTAATAATGGTTTGCAGGGGAAACTGGCTCCTGAATACATCCCATCCGCTGAAGATTGTTCTTTTTGAAAACCCTTTGGCGGCATGCGGCTGCCCGTCGCCACCGGGATATTGTCCATCCACATCGGAAAAGCCGCGCGGGTCTATCATGGTATGGTACAGCGCAGTATAAAATACCGTTCTTTCTTCTGCCGATGCGCCTTCTACCTTTATTTTGCCAAGCACCTTGTTCCAGCGCTCCCATGCCTGCCTGCGCATGCCGTCAAAATTCCAGTCTTTTATTTCCGCCTGCAGGTTGGCTTTTGCGCCTGCTATGCTTACAAAGGAAATACCTGCTTTCAGCAGCACCTGCTCATTTTCCTTTGTATCGAAAGTGGTGTAAAAGCCCAGGTGCTTCCCTTCTTTTTCTCTAACGCCTTCCAGCACGGCGGCGTGGGCTACCTGCTGCTGGTACCGGTCGCTTTGAACATCGTCCCGCTTACGCGGCCAGCCATCCGGTATATCGGCGCTCCACACGCCGAAATGTTTCAGCGGCTTGCTGAACTGCGCATAAAAGTAAACGGTATAATCCGGCTTGCCGGCGCCATCGCCCCAGCCGCCGCCTTCGGGCGTACATTTCATCCAGCCGGCAATGGTATGGTCATCTACCACCTTTACATTTTCCAGCACGGCGGTACCGCCTACCCTCCTGGCCAGGTCTATTTGTATGCGCGACTGCCGGTTGGCAGGAAAGGTGAAGCGCATAATGCCGCTATGCGGCGCAGCTGTCATTTCCGCGCGTATACCGTAATCTGTAAGCGTGGCTGCATAATAACCGGCAGCAGCTTTCTCATCCTTTTTTGAATAGGCCGAGCGGTAGCCCTCACCGGGGTGGCCGGGCCGGCCTGCGGCCGTTTTCAAAGGGCCGGTGGTGGGCATCACCAGGAAATTTCCCAGATCGCCATACCAGCCAACACCGCTCATTTGCGTGAAGGCAAAACCTTCAATAGTGGTGTGCTCATAGCTGTAGCCCGAGCCATTATCGCCGCCGGTAATGGTATTGGGGCTTAGCTGCACCATGCCAAAAGGCGTGGCTGCGCCCGGGAATGTTTTTCCAAGGCCGTGGTAAATGCCTGCCGCGCCTTCGCTGGTGCTGGCGCCTATAAACGGGTTCACATAATCCGCAGGCGCCTGCGCCCTGCCGGTGTAACCAAGTAATGTGGTAATACTAACGGTAACGGTTAATGCTTTCTTTATCATTTTCTTTGTGTCTGGCGCCGCTAACTTAATGCTATCTGCCCGGCCATCAAAGCAAAAATCACTTTTTTTCACGCCGGCGCTGCAGAGCGGCGGGTGTTGCCCGGCGGCCGTCCGGCTACGCCGCTGACAGCCCGGACCTCCTGCGGCAGAAAAAAACGGAAATTTCCGCCTGCAGCCGGCTGCAAATGCTTTTTAGTGTTAAATTGCACTAAGAATCAGCAACCCCTTACTGTAACCCCAATAACATGAACACTGCCGCACATTCCCCGCAAACGCCCAATGCCGCAGCAAAAGCAAGCGGCGCGGTATTGCCCGCACAGGAGCCCGTACAACCCCCAATGCCCGGGATAACCTACCCTTCATTGTCCATGTCATGCCAGTTAACGGCAGGCGCGCCAAACGATCCCCTGGAGCATGAAGCCGATACCCTGGCAGATACCGTGATGCGTATGCCCGAAACTACTTTCATCCAGCGCAAATGCGCGCATTGCGAAGCCGAAGAAAAGGCGCAGCGCGCACCGCATGCGGATTTCATCCAAAAGAAGGCGGCTACCGTAAGCAGCGCGCCCGTGAGCATTCAACGGTTTTCAGACGATGACCACCATGTGATAGATGAATCGGCACTTTCAGATGTTTTTGACGAAACCGCCATTCACGGCATTGAAACCGGCAATAAACAACGCGATTACAGTCAAAGCCCACCGCTTTTAAATGCGTTGCTGTTGGGCAGCTACAGTAAATTCGGGGGCTATAAGGACTATGAGCACTTTGATAATTTTGTGTGGGACCGTGAAAAGGAGCGCTGGATAAGCCGGGACGAATGGGACAAAATATGGGACGAAAAAAGCCAGCAATGGGTGCCCAGGACCTTACCAATAAAACACGGGCCGCTTAAAAAAACGCCGCTCGAATATATTGAAGCGGAGCTGCTGGCCGCCGTGGAGCATACCCCTCCTTCGCAGGCCGGCTTTGTGAGAATGGGCAATGCCTTTCATACCATAGAAGATTTTTTTGCGCACTCCAACTTTTTAGAGCTTACGCAGCATGATACCTCTTTCGGAGAGGAGCTTACCACCGGCTCTGTAGGCAGCCAGGATAATACTTCGCTGTATTCCATCATGTCGCATGTAACCAGCGGAACCACCAGCGATTTTTACCAGGACAAGTTTATAAAAGACCAGGCGGCATCGTCGGCCACCTCACACGCCAAAATCGCCAAAGACTATCCCTCCAATAAAAACCATGAGCTGGCCATATTATTAGCATCGCTTGTAATTCACGAAACAGCAGTGACGCTGAAAAGCATCTCTTCCATACAAAACAAGGCGGAAAGGGAAAAAGCGGTCAAAGACGTAGTTATGGAGCGGTTAAAAGGCTACTTAAGACCGCCTTCTGAAAAAGACAAATGGTGGGAAAGGCTGCTGCAGGGAAAAGGCGGGGAAGCCATGCGTGGGAAAGTTGCAGAAAACCGGCGGCGTACCGTTGTAACGGAAAACCAGTCGGCCCTTAGCCCCCTGCGGGCGCTGGAAGCCAACAAGTACGGCGATGTGCGGGGCTTTGGCGGGCTGCAGGTGCTGCCCGAGCTGGCGTATTTCCTGTATAAAGCACGGTCGTTAAACCTGCTTTCCCTTCATTTGGATGATTTCCCGCTCCCCTCCATATCAGTGCCTATAGGCGACGAGAAATTCATCACCTTCGGAAAGCTGTACAATTTCCCCGGCCTGGGCAATATTACAAACCCGCCGCTGCTCCACACCAGCCAGTTTGACCTGGTGCGCGACGTTCCTCCCATTAACCAGGATAAGGCGGTAACACCTTTTATAGGCATATCCATAACCGGTAAAACAGATTTCCTTTCAGGCAGGTAGCCGGCATCAGAACACCGGCTCCCTCAAAATCGTTTTCAGTCTTTCCTGCGGGGTCTTCCTGAAATCAGACAGGTAAATCTCATGATGCAGGCCGCGTTTTACCAATCCCTTTAACGCTGAAAAAGCCGCTATCTGCTCCAGTGTTTCCGGTTCCCTGTCAAACGGGCCAACGTGCAGCACCTGCACACATTTGCCTTCCCAGTAGCTGAACAGCTCAATGTCCTGTGCTTTTACCAGCTGCTTTTTATGTACCACAGCGGCTATGGCGGCTGTTACCGCTGCCCCGGTCACAAAATCCGGCATACGTATCAGCAGCCGGTACTCCCATTCGCTCCTGGGCACTTTAAGGGGTGTTGCGGCTATTGACAGGTTGTTATACTTAGTGGCGTCAAACCACCAAAGCGCTTCCAGCTTGGGCACTACAAAATCGTGGCCGGCTTCTTTGCATTGAAACTTAATAGCATAAGCGGTAGCGTATAATGCCTGTATATTATCAGTGAACGCCTGCGCTGAGGGATCGCCCTTTCCAACCAGGGAAAGATACTGCGCCGCGCCCAGCTCAATGATCTCGGGATTTTTTGATGCCTGGTAATACGTCTTATACAGTTTTGTAAGGTCTGTTTTTGTCATAAAGCGGATTAATTTGCCGCAAAGAGAAACAGGCATGCTGACAACCCTATGTCAGCAGCCGTTACTATCTTTCTATATAATTATGATGCGCCAGCTTATATGTTTTACCATTCACAATGGCATAGAAGTCTTTAACCCTTCCTGATTGGTCATAGGTGTATTTATAAGACTGGTCGTCGCTTCCCGGGGCGCCGGTATATACGGCGCCTTTCAGCTCAGGCGTTCTTTGAATGGTTCT